>JAHQVP010000125.1 GCA_019634275.1 Saprospiraceae bacterium | reverse complement strand
TCTTTACCTCCATGCCCTGCATCCAGTACGACCGTTTTGACTTGATAGGAAGCCATGGCGTCCGCATCACCGTCCTCATTTAAAGAAGTATTAAAGTCACCGAACGAGGGCAACGAATGGGCTACATTTGCCGGTATGCATAAGCACAGCGTTACGAGAGCCATTGTAAAAAGGGCAGCTGAAGAATGCTGACGAAGAATAAAATCTTGCAAGTTGTTCATGGTTTTACACATTTAAGAAAAGCAACGTATCATTACAATGCACAATAATAAGGCCAAATACCTTTGAAATCAACAATTTACATACAATTATTAATTTTAATATGTAGTGTTGAAGGGTTTGCGCAACGCCAATTGAGTCCTACTGGACCGCAAGATTCATTGCAGCAAAATGCCTCGGCAGATCTCATTAGGGGACAGATCCGATTCTCATCGGATACTTTGAGTGATGTCGTCGACTATACCGCCAAAGACTCCATTCGACTAGATAACGTCGATCGACTCATTTACTTGTATGGAGAAGCCTCGATAACGTATCAGAGTTATTCCATTACCGCTGATTTCATCCGGGTTGACCTGGATTCGAACATCGCATATGCAACGCAGCTGCCAGACAGCCTCAAAAAGCAAGACCTTTTTGACGAAGCCACTGCAGACGAAGACGATGTGGGGGAAGATCCCGAGGCACCTGCCATACCGGAGATCGATTTTGACGGTGATCCCGAGCTGGCTCTGCTGGACTCCATGCAACGGGATTCTTTTACGAGAGTGCAAATGCTGCGCAGCAGGGCTGGCATTGATCCCAACATTGTAGACGGCCGCACCAAAGATGGCAGGCCCTATTTTGATGACGGCAACAGTCAATTCACCGCTGATGCAATGAAGTTTAATTTCAAAACCAAGAAGGGCAAAATCTACCAGGCAGTAACACAGGAAAGTGCTTTGTTTATTCATGGATCTGAGACCAAATTTGTTTCCGTGGCAGGGGATAGCCTCACGCCAGCAAATGACTTTATTTACAGTCGTGACGCCCTCTTTACCACCTGCAATGCACCCATACCCCACTATGGCATACGGAGTCGAAAACAAAAAATCATCCCCAACCGCCAAGTGATTGTGGGCGCTAGCAATGTGGAGATCGCCAATGTGCCGACCCCCCTCTTCCTGCCTTTTGGATTTTTCCCCATGTCATCCGGACCCAAAAACGGGCTGATCTTTCCCCGTGATTATGAGTATTCACAAGAATGGGGCTTCGGCCTTCGGGACATTGGCTACTACTTTCCAATCAGCGACCACATCGATCTTCAAGTCACTGGAGACATATACTTCAAGGGAAGCTGGGGCGTAAGAGCATTGTCAAACTATCGCAAACGATACAAATTCAATGGGTCGTTTGATTTAGGCTATTCGGATCGAAAAAGGGAAGTCATCCTTGACGGCACTCCGCAGGACGAACACGATAAGTCCTTTAGCATCAGCTGGCGTCACAGTCAGGACAGTCGTGCACATCCTAATCGCACGTTCAGTGCATCGGTTCGGATGCAGACCAATGGATATGAGCAGCTCAATTACAATGATGCAGAGCGCGTGCTAAACAGCCAATACAGCAGTAACATCAACTTTCGGATCAAATTTCCGGACTCGCCCTTTTCTCTCTCCACCAACATGACGCACTCGCAAAACACACGATCTGGGGCCATCCAGTTTACGTTGCCCGATGTCAACCTAAACATGAATCGCATCTTTCCTTTTAAAAGTCAAAAGAACAGATCGCCCGAGCCAAAATGGTATGAAAAAATAAGTGTGCAGTATCAGGGTAAATTTCTCAATCGCATCCGCACACAAGATTCCCTCTTGTTTCAACAATCGTTGTTTAAGGACGCAGAGATGGGTGCTCAACATCGAGTCAACACCAGCGCATCCTTTCGCATACTCAAATATTTTAATGTCACTCCGGCATTTAATGTAGAAGAGAATTGGTACTTCAAAACACTGCAGAAGACCTTTGACAATGAGCTGGACATCGTCCTGGATACCGTCTACAATGCAGACAGCACCGATTTTGTGATCATGCAAGACACCTTGTCCTTTGGCAGTGTGATCCGGGATACACTGTCCGGATTTGATCGGTTTTCAGAGTATACCGCCTCCATCTCGCTCAGCACGCAGCTGTTTGGTTCCTTAGGGGTGGGACGTAAAAAAGGATGGTTTAGAGGGATTCGACATGTAATGAAGCCGACCCTTTCTTTCAATTTTTCACCCGATTATCGTGGCAATGAAAATTATGTCGGTCAGGTCCAAACCGACATTCGTTTTCCCGATGAGTTTGACACCTATTCTTTTTTTGAAGGAGGACTTTTCGGCACCCCTCCCACTACCGGCCGAAGGATGGCCCTTAGTTATTCCATCAACAATCTAATTGAGGCCAAGATCTTCTCGCGCAAAGACTCCACCGACCGAAAGATCAAACTTTTTAACACCATTGCCGTCTCCGGATCCCACAACTTCGTGGCCGACTCTCTGAAGTGGACGCATGTCAATGTCAGCGGAAACACCAGCCTGTTTAAGAATGTGATGCGCTTGCAGTTTCGAGCCCGCTGGGACCCTTATGCCGTAAACGACGAAGGCAGGCGCGTCAACACGTCATACTGGAGCCGAAAAAGACGCCCCCTTCGATTTGATCAGGCCAATTTTCGGGTGAGTTCAGGATTTTCTATAGAGCAGATTCGTGACTTTTTTATCGGCAAGGACGACGAAGAATCCAACAGCAGTGGAAACCGGGGAGGGCTTCGCTCCGGTGGGCAACAGACTGCTCAAAACCTCACCGAACAATCCTTACTGGAAATCTTTTCCAATTTTCGAATCAATCATGATCTGGTTTTTGGCTGGATGGACGACAATCGCGATGGAATCCCTGAATTTGGTGTACGGACAAACTCCGTCAACACCCGGGGCAGCATCATGTTATCCCCTAAATGGAACATTAATGTATCGAACATCGGATACGATTTCAGAACCAAACGTTTAACCTATCCCAACATTGGTATCATGCGTGATCTGCATTGTTGGGAGATGGGTTTTAACTGGGCTCCCACGAGAAGCTACTACAGCTTCTACATTCGTGTCCGCCAATCGCCTCTTGATTTCCTCAATCTGCCCTATCGCAGAGGAAACCAGGATGGCTTCCGTCGATTCTAACCTCGACGATAATCCTAAGGTTGAGAACGTCTGATCTGTAGAAATAGCTCATCCAAGTATTGCTCCCGAGTATCGAGCGAATAGTTATCCGAACATACCTGACCGGAGTGCATGATGCTCAGACATCGGCCTTGCATGTTTTTCTCGTCCAAGTGAGCTCGACGTAGAAAACAGTGACCTAATTCGTGGTAAACCAGTTTTTCTTGGTTGAGAGGGGTGAGGACCGGCCAGAACAAAACATTGATGCGAACGATTTGATCCGTTCCATTTTCTGTATCGCACCAGCCCAATTCAGAACGTTCGGGATCGGAGATCAGCTCTCCGCCAATCGGACGCTTCTCGAAATCCACTGTGATGCCGCGGGTTGCTGCTTCTTCTTTAAAACTTTCAAAATGTGGCCTTAGCTCAGGGTGTACAGCAACTTCGTCCTCTTTCTTGCAGCCAAGGAATACCATGGCCATTGCTGCGATTAGGATAAAAGTTCTCTGTTTCAACGATGGAAAAACGACGTCCAGGCAGCGAACGTTGTCCCGCTACGCCAATATGTCTTGGACGATGTGACCGTGCACGTCGGTCAGCCGAAAATCTCGCCCTTGAAAATGATAGGTCAACTTCTCGTGATCAATCCCCAATTGATGAAGCAGGGTGGCTTGCAGGTCATGAATATGGATCCGACCCGAAATGCCATCGTAGCCAATTTCGTCGGTCTCCCCATAGGTAATCCCAGTCTTCAGCCCTCCTCCGGTCATCCACATGGTAAACGCGTTGCCATGATGGTCCCTACCCTTAAAACGATTGGTGATGCCCTGCCGGTTTTCTTGCATGGGTGTGCGCCCAAATTCCCCTCCCCATACCACGAGTGTATCCTCCAACATTCCTCGCTGTTTGAGGTCACGTATCAATGCCGTCATCGGCTGATCCACTTCCTTTACGCGTTTCAAAAAGCCCCCATGCAGACTCTCAAAATCGTTACTGCCATGGGAGTCCCACCCACGGTGGTACAATTGAATAAATCGAACCCCCCGCTCCGCCAAGCGCCTGGCCAAAAGGCAATTATTGGCAAATGAAATCTCGCCGGGTGCGGTCCCGTACATCTCATGAATGTAAGCGGGCTCCTCCGAGAGGTTGGTCGCTTCTGGCACCGTCATCTGCATCTTGAATGCCATTTCGTACTGCGCCATACGGGTCAGTATCTCTGGATCATTGACTTCCTCATGCGCTCGTGCATTGATGTTGTTGATGGCTTCAATCGCATCCTTCCGGATGTCCCTGGTCACGCCATCGGGATTGCTCATATACAAGACCGGATCACCTTTGGATCGAAACTCCACGCCCTGATAAACAGAAGGCAAGAAGCCACTTCCCCACAGGCTTTTCCCACCACTTGGAGCAGATTGACCAGAAACCAAAACGATAAAGCCTGGCAGATTCTCATTTTCGGATCCTAGTCCGTAAGTCACCCAGGATCCAAAAGAAGGACGTCCCAGTCTTGGGCTTCCGGTGTGCATAAAGAGCTGAGCAGGACCATGATTAAATTCCTCCGTGTACAGTGCTTTGGTAAAAAGGACATCATCAACCACTTCCTTAAAATTTGGAAGCAGTTCAGACACCCAGCTGCCAGAAGCTCCATATTGATCAAAACTAAATTGTGGCCCTAACATATCAGGAACGCCGCGAATGAATGCAAAGCGCTTGCCAGCCAGCAAGGAATCGGGACATGGCTGACCATCTAGCTTTTGCAGCAGCGGCTTATAATCAAACAATTCCAGCTGTGAAGGCGCTCCGGCCATGTGCAGGAAGATGATGGTTTTTGCTTTGGCCGGGGATCGTTCGTTTTGCAGCATTGGGTCTGTCAAGGATTGACAGCCCGCTAATGATCCCAACGCCGCTGCACCGAGACCCAATGACCCCTGCCGGAGAAAATGACGACGGGTCAAATATCTTGACTCATGATCCAGCAGTTCGCGAAAGACTTTCATTAGCTCTTGGTGATTAATTCATCGAGATTTAAGATGACGGAGGCGACCGTTTCCATTGCATGGTCGTGAGGTTGCACTCGTTCAAGGGAGCCACTCTTGATCAAAGTCTGCTGATACAGATCTGACAAGGTCTTTACATCCTCCGGCTCCGGCAAGCGGCCCAATGCACGCTCGTATCCATACGCAATCTGCGTCTCCAGGTTGCCCTCTATCCGACTCATGTGGCTTGCCAAAGTATCCGCTGCCTCCACAAATACCGGATCATTGAGCGTGACCAAGGCCTGTATGGGAGTATTGGTTCGGATGCGACGAGAAACACAAAACTCCCGGCTGGGCGAGTCAAAAGCAATCATCGATGGATAGGGACTTACCCGGCGCCAAAAAGTGTACAATCCTCTCCGGTGTTGAAAGCCATTTTCTGCCGTTTCCCATCGTGCGACGTGCCGAATGGTATTCCATACGCCTTCCGGTTGATAGGGCATCACACTTGGGCCATAGACATCCGTTTTGAGCAATCCTGCTATCGCAAGAGCCTGATCGCGAATCTGTTCGGCTGAAAGTCGGATGCGTGGGCCTCGCGAAAGAAATCGATTGTATGGATCCTTTTTCAGGACCTCGTCTTTAATGAAACTGGACTGCTGATAGGTACTAGACATCACGATGGTCTTCAATAGTCTTTTGACATCCCAGTCGGACGAAAATTGGACCGCAAGCCAATCCAGCAAGGCAGGATGTGACGGTGGATATCCTTGCGTACCGAAATCTTCCAGAGACTCCACCAGACCGATTCCAAAGATTTGTTCCCAAAATCGATTGACCATTACCCTGGCGGTCAGGGGATTCTCGGGATTCACCAGCCATTTGGCAAAGTCGAGTCGATCCTTCACCTCATCCTTTCCCAATGCTGCCGGCACTCCTGGTTCCACTAAGTCCCCATGCGCAAGCCAATTGCCCCTGATAAAAATGGGGGTCGGCCTGCTTGTGTCAGCAGGAAGCCTTTGCATCACAGGGAGGCGTTGTGGCTCAATCTCCAAAAACGCTTGCACAAGCGACTGATATTGGGCTCCTACTGTATCGCCTGCTTCCCTGGCAGCATCGATGTCTTTCCCTAATCGTCGATGCTTTTGGTATTCTGCCGGTGAGTAGAGTGGCAGCCTTGGCTCGTCCCTGGGATGGTCTCGATCAGCAGTCTGATTAAAAAGTGCATAGGCTTCGTAGTATTCGCGATGATCAATCGGATCGTAGGGATGACTGTGGCACTGGACACAACTGAAAGTGACCCCTTGCCAGACTTCAAAAGAGGTATTGACCCGATCGAGTACAGCGGCCACTCTAAATTCTTCATCATCGGTTCCTCCTTCATCATTTGTCATGGTGTTGCGATGAAAAGCAGTCGCTACCAATTGATCATTGGTGGGTTCTGGAAGTAGGTCTCCTCCCAACTGCTCGAGGGTAAACTGGTCAAAAGGCATGTTCTCGTTGAAGGCTCGAATGACCCAATCCCGATACAACCACATCGTCCGGCGGATGGGATCTTTTTGGTATCCCTGTGAATCTGCATATCTGGCGAGATCCAACCACATGGCGGCCCACCGTTCGCCAAAATGAGGCGAGGCAAGAATGGTATCTACCAACTCCTCAAAGGTCCAATCACTCAGGTGTTCTTTCCATCCCTCTCGGGGAGGCAAACCGATCAAATCCAATGATAGCCTCCGCAACAGGGTAGTGGAATCCGCTCGAGGCGATGGCGTGAAGCCTTCAGCTTCCATGCGTTCAAGGACAAAGGCGTCCACGGGATTCTGGACGAAGGGTGCGTCCATTGTCGGGGGATCAATGGCCGTATCTGGGGGAGAAAAGGACCAGTGCTCTTCCCACTCGGCACCCTGATTGATCCATTTCTTGAGCAGCGAAACTTCCTGTTGTGTGAGCGCATCACCCTCCGGAGGCATGCGCAAGTCGGGATCGGTCTCCTCGATGCGATTGATCAGTTCGCTCTTACCAGGTGAACCCGGCACGATGGCGTGTGCTCCAGATTCCAACGCTTCTAAGGCTGACTCACGACGGAGAAAGCTCAGTCCGGCCTGTTGGCGAACACCCCCATGGCAAGACATGCATTTGGCATTCAGGATGGGACGGATATCTGCATTAAAGTCCACCTTTGACTTTGGCCAAAAACAAATGCCAAGAACCGCCACAGCAACCAGCAATCCGACCTTTACCCAACCATTCTTCACGGCATCAAAATGAGTTTCCTCTAAAGTTACATATCTGTGCGATACTGTCGACCTCAAGAGCGCCTCGCATCCTATTCTTTAAATAAATCATTATGAAATGCCTCGATGGAAACTCGAAGGGAGGTCTTTGGGCACTCAGCGCACACCGCTGCCTCTCGCCAGCCACCAGGGATGGACTTCCACTTCAAGCCGACCTGCCTTGACTGCAGGGTCATTGCCAGCCAATTTTTTAGCCTCTTCTAGTGTCGCCGTCCGATACACCGTAGCGCCGCGGATACTGCCATCGTCACCAAAAGGCCCATTCATGCATATGACTCCTTTTTCAAATAGGTCCCCCAGGTATGCGAGGTGCTCCTTCTGAATACGGGAGGCCTCTGCCTCATCTTGGCTCCGATTCGGGCCTTGTTTTAAAAACACCAGGAAATACTTCTGCATGATGATGGTCGAGTCACCATGTTCATAGGGAAAGGTTTCGAAGGACGGTTCCTGCGCAAACAGGGGAAAGCTGCAAATCACCATTATGTTGGTGATCAATAATGATCGCAAGGCATTTAGCGATCTCGCCTTTCTATTTGCCTGTTCCATTGAATTGATTTAATGTCCGGGTCTTCTTCGAGCAGGGCCACAATTTCTGCGTCCGACAAATCATCGTTGCTTACGGAAAAGACATAATAAAGTTGTCTTGGACTGATTCTCTTGACCAATGTCAGATGAATTTGCGCATACTTCTCTGGAAGAAGCGTTACCGCTGCTTCTTCTTTTAAAAGGAGGATCAGTTCCTTGCGATCCACCACTTCTGCTTCAATCCAATGATTAACCTGTGCAAGGGATTCCAAGTGCCGCTCTACCCCAGCAAACGCCTTAGGGGCATCGCCTCTGCAAGAGACATGATGAAGACCGGACTCCTGCTGAATCTTGAGGTGAAAAAATGGCGCATCTACGATGCCGTTGTCATAGAGACTGTCCAAAGAAGCCACGTCCTCCGACCGGAGTATTCGCATGGTACTGGTCCATTCTTCATTCGTCAATTTGCGCTGCTGCGTCGACATCTCGGCCACATTTCGTTCTCCTATAAACCGTATACTTTGATCGGCAAAAAGCTGAATCGTATACTTAGGACAATATCCACGACAGCCTTTTTTCTCGAACTCCGCAACCATCGCGGACTCCTCATCAGAAGCAATCGACTTGTCGGTGGACTTGCACCCCAGCAGTGCGCACAGGCACATCAAATTCGTCAGAAACTTCATGTCTAGTGCTCGACCAGGTTATAGAGGACGTCAAGTCGTGGAGCCAATATGATCTCCGTTCTCCTGTTCATGGCTTTGTTTTCTTCAACGTCATTGGGCACCAAAGGGTCATAAAAAGCACGGCCAGAGGCAGTCACCTGTGAGGGATCGAGTCCAGAGGCCGTCAGTTGTTTCACCACAGAGGTAGCGCGGGACACGCTGAGGTCCCAGTTTTTAGCCGGGGTTCCATCAGGATCGGTGTGTCCCTCCACATTGATCAATATGTCGGGATGGTCTTTTAAAACACCAGCAAGCTTTCGGATGGCACTTTTACCGGCGTTGTCAAGCACATTGCTGCCTTTGGCAAAAAGAAGGTTTTGACTAAGGGAGACATAGATCTTGCCGTTGCGCTCCGACACGGTAAGGTCGGCATCGGAGAACCCTGTAAGAGCATCTGTCACGGTGGATCGTAGCGCTCGCATGATGGAATCTTGTTCGTTAAGTTCGTACATCAGGTCCTGCAATTTGCGCTCCCTAATCCTTACATCTTCCTGGAGGGACTCGAGGTTTTCTTCCTGAGACTGCAGCTTCTTTTCCAAGAGACGTAGCTCTCGCTCCTTCTGATCTATTTGCTTTTGCTTTTCTGCGAGCTCTCCGGACAGCATGGCCTTCTCCTCTCCGGAGACGCTCACGAGTTCTTGCTTTTCACGAAGGAGCTGATCGTATTGCTGCTGAAGATCCGACAAGGTATTCTCTAATCCATCTTTCTGTTGGGAGGTCGTTGCCAACTGCTCTTGCACTTGCACTAAAGTCTCTGCCTTGGTCTCAAGATCCGCAATCGCGGTACGTTGTCGTGCGATGTCGGCTTGCAATTTGGTGCGTTCCGCTTCCACCATCCGTTTCTCGCGGGCTAATTCGTCGAACTTTTTGGTGGAGACACAAGACGCTAGAAGCAATGTCACGAGGCACAAATAGGATATCTGTCGCATTTCTCCGAATTTCTTTCTGGTACAAATCAAAGGTAGAAAAGATCGCAATGACTATTTTGCCGGAACGGATGCTCCTAGTTTCAAGAGATAAGATGCAAATTGTACGGTGTTTGGTTGTACTGTGGGCAGCAATAAGCCTTTGTTCCTGTAGCAGCAACGTGCGTACTGATCCCAGTCCTCTTTCGATGCTGCCTGCGGCAAGCGTGGGGGAACACTTTAACGTCATTGTGGAAGCCTCGGCTGGATCTCACTACCGGAATGCCATCGTCATAGAAGAAGGTCGTTTCCGCAAAGTACGCGATAGCATAACGGCTACTCACTTCCTGCCTTATCCGACCAACGCTGGCTTCATTCCGATGCTAAAAGACAGTCTGTTGACTCCCTACCCGGTCTGGATCTTGTCCGCTTCTGTCCCCGCCGGTTGCATCGTACCTTGTCAACCCCTTGCACTGTTAGACTATGTTCATAAAGGGGATGCGATCCGAAGTATAGTTATGGTTCCCTCAGTGGATTCCCTGGATGTGTATCAGATCAAAACCTTTGAGGATCTCAGCTTACAACATGATGGACTCAAATATGCGTTTGAATACTGGCTGCGAAACAAGTCCGGCGTCGGTTCGATTAGCCGCATTCGCTGGGGGGACGAAATAGAAGCAAAACGACACTTGGTCGAACAACTGAACAAATAACGTCAGAATACCCTTACCTTCGAGGACTTCCCATCGAAGTGCACTCGTGAACGGTTCAATCGCTTTGAAAACAGATCAGGTTTCCTATGAGTATTATGGCACTCTTGATAAGTGCCATGAAACATGGGATCAAGTGGCAGGCGGAGAGGTCTATCTTACCAGCCAGTACTTGCAATTGGTTGAGGACTCCGTAGTAGGACTAAAGCCACAGTATTTCATCGTCAAAGAAGGACATGACCCCATCGGCATTGTATACTTTCAAGAATACCCCTTTTACGCTCTAAAGAGCTTTAATTCCTTTACGACCAAGAACTCAGGGGGAGGACTGGCCATCATTCGACGACTAATTTCTCGGTTATTGAGCTTCAACGCCGTGGCAAATGGCAATATGATGTTGACTGGTCCTCACGGATTTTGCTTTAAGGAGCACATCAGCCTGGAAAAGCAGCTGGAGTTGGTGGACCAGGCGTTCAAGCAAGCCATTTCGAAGGCCAAGGAACAAGGCCCGATCTCACTCCACTTTCTTAAAGAACTAGACACAGCACAGGATGGCGTCCAGGGCGACAAGTTTGAAGCCGATGGATTCTATCGGTTTACGGTACAGCCCACCATGCATTTCCAAGTGGATCCGGAATGGAGTACGATGGAAGACTATCTGGCTGCCATTAAGTCAAAATACCGTGTCCGTTATCGCAAGGCGAGGAAAAGAGGGATTGGACTGGAGAAGAGAAAACTGGAGGGTGCAGACATAAGAGCCCATCAGGACCGAATTCATGCGCTTTATCATCAAGTCTTGGGAGAATCATCCTTCAATCTGATGGAGGTCAACGACACCTACTTTGCCAATTTGGCCGAGGCTCTGGGCAGCAAGTTTACATTCAATGGGTACTTCCAGGAGGATCAGTTGATCGGATTCATGAGCTTTATCGACACCCCGGAGGTGTTAGAGGCTCATTTTACCGGGATAGATCAAACCAAGAACAGAAACTGTGATCTATATCTCAACATGCTTTTCGACTTAGTAGAAGAAGCTATCGTTGGAAAGAAAGAGATGCTAAATCTATCTCGAACGGCACTGGAGATTAAGAGCTCCATTGGGGCCGTTCCGGTAGACATGTATTGCTATTTACGTCATCGCAACGGGCTGCTCAATCGACTGCTTCCTAAGATCTTCAAATTTCTATACAAGGAAGACGAGTGGACACAGCGGATACCTTACAAGGCTGATTAGTGTGGTACTGTCGTCGCACGGAGCTATAGATTCATTTTAATCAGTTGACAACCGCAGGATTGGGGAGTATGGCTCCTGTCGCTTGCATGGATTCCTGTTCGGCATTGGCATTCCAATGTTCATTGCCATAAATGAGATGGCACTCTTCTACATACTTATACGCTGTAAAGGTGGCCATTGGCATTGCTTCCAGGTCTTCGAGTACCATCTCCTGCTGATGGCTGTGGAAAATCGCATACGAAGCTGCGAGAATGGCGATGGAAGCCACAAGTGACATCCATCGGCGGAAAGTCACTGTCTTCATCTTGCCCTGGTCTTGATCAAGGCGTACTTCCAAGCGCTCCCATGCACGGGCAGGGGGATCTAAGGACAATCCCTCCATTTTTTTCTTATAGGATGCTTCAAATTGCTCTTTCATCAGCTAGCCACTGCCTTTATATTTTTTTTTAATAGCCCTTTCAGCTTGTTCTTCGCCTGGATCAACTGAGACTTTGACGTGTTGATGCTAATGCCCAACATTTCCGCAATCTCTCGATGTTTGTAGCCCTCGATGACAAACAAATTAAAGACCGATCGATAACCTGGTGCCAGGTGATCCAACAACTTGAGCAAGTCCTGCTCATATAAGCCTTCTACGGTGAGATCCTCATGGATTACGGGAGTTTTCAGGTTGTCTATGGTCAAGTGAATGCTCTTCTTTTTGCGCAAGAACATCAATGATTCGTTGACCGCGATGCGTTTCATCCATCCTTCAAAACTTCCCTTCCCACCGAACTGACCGATATTTGAAAAGATCTTATAGAACGTTTCAATCAAGACATCTTCTGCATCTTCATGTTGCTTTACATAGCGTTTGCAGATGCCAAAGAGAACACCTGAGTACTTTGCATACAGCGCTTTTTGAGCGGATCGCTCCTTCAATACGCAAGCTTGTATGAGTTCGTGCTCGGTCATGCTAATACAACGTTGAGGATTCCTGCATCAATGCATTTGTTAACAAAGATGATAAACACTCAGAGATTGGTGTATGGAGCAGCGTATTCTATCTTTGGTCGCAATATAAAGTACGCATCATGTCGGCACTAGACAGTCACTACAATGCTCTCGACAACGAGTCCAAATGGTATGCTCACTGGATTGATCAGCAGTATTTTCGATCCGTCCCCGATGATCGGGAGCCATTTACCGTGGTCATACCCCCGCCAAACGTAACGGGTGTACTCCACATGGGGCACATGCTGGACAATACCGTTCAGGATATTTTGGTGAGAAGAGCTCGAAAGTTGGGGAAAAATGCCTGCTGGGTACCGGGGACCGATCATGCATCGATTGCCACTGAAGCAAAAGTAGTGCGATGGCTTAGAGATGAAAAGAAGCTAACCAAGGGTGATCTCAGTCGCCAGGAGTTTTTAGATTATGCCTGGCAATGGAGGGAAAAGTATGGAGGCATCATATTGAAGCAACTTCGTCGACTAGGGGCGTCTTGCGATTGGGATCGCACGGCCTTCACCATGGACGAAACACGGTCCAAGCAAGTGATCAAAGTATTTGTTGACCTCTATAAGAAAGGCCATCTCTATCGTGACTATCGCATGGTCAATTGGGATTCCGTAGCACAGACTGTACTCAGCAACGAGGAGGTCATTCATGGAGAAGAGCAGACCAATCTCAATTATGTGCGCTATCAGATCGAAGATAGTGAGGAAACAATCATCATTGCCACCACTCGGCCGGAAACGATCCTTGGGGACACTGCCATTGCCGTTCACCCTGAGGACCCTCGATATAGTCACCTCAGAGGAAAAAATGCCATCGTTCCACTGATCAATCGCGTCATCCCGATCATTCACGACGATTATGTCGATCGAGAATTTGGCACCGGTGCCCTGAAGATCACTCCTGCTCATGATGTCAATGATTATGAAGTGGGTAAAAGACATGACCTAGAAGTCATCGATGTACTCACTCCGGATGGTCGCATGAGTGATGCCGCAGAACATTTCGTCGGCGATCACATGGATGAGGCCAGAAAAAAGATGGTTCAATGGCTCAAGGATCATAACCACATCGACAAAATCGAATCTTACATGCACAGCGTTGGCCGGTCTGAACGTACCAACGTAATTGTCGAACCAAGACTCTCTCTGCAGTGGTATGTCAGGATGGAAGAACTGAGTAAACCTGCCCTCAGTGCAGTAATGACCGACGAGGTAGACTTCTATCCGAAAAACCTCAAGAACACCTATCGACATTGGATGGAGAACGTACGCGATTGGTG
>JAHQVP010000124.1 GCA_019634275.1 Saprospiraceae bacterium | reverse complement strand
GTTCGGCTCCATACACCTATCGATGGAATGACCGCAATCCGCCTTCAACCACGCGATTAATCAACAACCTTGCCCAAGGGCGCTATACCGTCGTGGTCACCGATGCCAACGGCTGTCAGGTGACGGGCTCCGTGGAGGTCACGGCAGATGATCGTGAGTGTTTTACCGGAAGACTTGTCATCACCCCCAATGGAGATGGCAGGAACGATGCATTCGCAATTGCCTGCAACAGCAGTTTTGACAATGAGATATTGATTTTCGATCGACATGGAGAGCTCGTCTTTTCCATGGACAACTATGACAACTCCTGGCAGGGCATGGAAAACGACGGTGATATGCTTCCTGATGGAGGTTATTTCTGGGTGCTGCGGGTACGCACTCCAGAAGGAATGGAACAATACACTGGACACGTCACCATTTTACGCAGCTTAAACTAGAGTTACCGATTCCCAATCCAACACAAATAAGAAACTCATGAAACGACTTATACTTGCACTAATATTGATCGTATCCGGCACAGCGCTGGCTGTTGGTCAGACAGAAGGGGTCTATCGGCACTATCTGCTTAGTCCTACCTTTATCAATCCGGCCTATAGCGGGTTTCAAGATGAGCATGAACTGATTGTCAATTACAATAATACCTGGGCGGCGTTTCCAGGTTCGCCCAAGCTGGTTACTGCCGCATGGAACGGTCCAGTGGGAGAGCGAATCGGTTTGGGTGCGCAACTGAGTTCGGAGAGCATCGCCTCGCTGCAATCCACTAAAGCACAGCTTTCGTACGCGTTTAAGTTTTTGCTCAATGACGTAGACCTATCGCTTGGCTTGGCGACGTCCTACGAACAAATTCGCCTAAAAGGCGAAGCCTTGCTGGATCCATTTTTTGAGTCCGATGATTTAGCCATTGTAGACGCGGTAGGAGGCCTTAAGGTTTTTGATGCAGCATTAGGCGTTCATGGTCAAGCCCAGGATGTTTATTTTGGACTTAACTTACCTAATCTTATCCGCGCACGAGTGGATACCGATCCAAATATTGATACCGAAGCAGAAACTTCATTTTTTGAGCACTTTCTGGCTTATGTGGGTTATCGCTGGCAGGTACAGGATTACAACTTTCATCTGGAACCTTCGCTGGTGGTAAAGAACCTTCGCAATTCTCCCTTTCAGGTGGACTTCAACATGAAAGCCAATTTCTTTGAGGATCAGTTGGTGGGTGGACTAACCTATACACTCGGTGGAGGCAATCGCATATCTGTTCTTCTGGGCACGGAGCTCACAAAGCTGAACATCTACTACAGTTATACGACCTCTTTTGCGCAGTTCCAACAGTATAATAATGGCGGACATGAGATCAGCGTCGGGTTTAACTTCGGCAAGCGTAAGTCCACCCTTGAGGATACTGATGGTTAAATTGGGCTTCTATAATCAAGAGTCAGATCACATCGGTATATTCCCGCCACAAAAGAGCAATAGGGATGTCAAAACTTAAGGATCTTATGGCGGTTACTGGTTTGCCGGGCCTGTACCGTATGGTAGGAAATCGACCCAATGGTTTGATAGCGGAGGACTTAGATACGGGTAAGCGACGCTTCTTGCCAATGCGAAAACACCAATTTTCTCCTTTAGAGACCATCGCCATTTTCACCATCACCGATTCCATCCCTCTTATGGAAGTATTGGAACGAATGACGCAAAAGGAAAATGAGAATCCTCCTGTGTCGGCAAAAAGTACCAATACAGAGCTACGGGCTTACTTTTCCACGATCGTGCCTGATCATGATGAATATCGCGTCTTCCCAAGGGACATTGCCAAGATTATTAAGTGGCATGCTTTCTTACAAGAACGCAATCTTCTGCATTTCACAGATGAGGAGGAATAGTACTCCCTCCTCACGTTATAGTTTCATGATATTCAGATGGTTTTGGCTAAAAAAGGCTAGGAGGCCTTATCTCTTAGGCGAAAGGTGTTGTCGTAACGAGCATGAATCATCTGCTTCAGTTCTTTCCTAGCAAAGAATATTCGACTCTTAACAGTGCCCAGAGGCAGGCCTAGTTCATCGGCAATCTCCTGGTACTTAAACCCTTCATAATGCATGAGGAATGGGATCTTCAAGCTGTCATCTAAGCTTTCTACCATATACTCGAGCTCATCCATCATGATGTTGGATTCTGCCATGTTGCTAATCACTTTATCACCCGAATTAATGAAGTACATGTTGTCGGTTGAATCCATGATGGTGTTCTTCTTCACCTTTTTGCGATAGTTGTTGATGAAGATGTTCTTCATAATGGTAAACAACCATGCCTTGAAATTGGTACCCACGCGAAATTTTTCGCGGTTATTGAGCGCACGAAAGGCCGTTTCCTGAAATAGATCTCTTGCATCTTCAACATTCTTGGTCAGATTGTATGCGAAAGAATGCAATACGGATGAGAGCTGATCAAACTTATCTTCAAATTCTACTGTAGACATGGTTCCTGCTTTTGATAGGCTCAAGATACAATGTTGTTTAACGAAAATCAAGTAAATACTTAAACAAAAAGTCAAAATGAGAGCACTTAAGCGACTTTTAGTTTCAATAGAAATCCATAAACAACTGTAAAAGAGGGCATTAGATGCGAACAATGAATTTTCAAAAAAAATTGAAAATTATTTTTGTGCGGTACGAATGAGATAGAGTGCCACTCCACTAAATATGAAATTGGGTATCCATACCCCTACCACTGGCTCAATGCTGTCGGCATTGCTGAAGGTCATCGAAAAACGCGAAATGACGATGAAGAGGGCTCCTAGCATAACGCCGACGGCAAGGTGTAGGCCCATTCCACCCCTTACCTTACGGCTGGCTACGGCCATGCCGATGATGGTGAGTATCAAGATCGAAAACGGTTCGGCGGATCTCCGGTAGAGTTCCGTTTCAAACGTCCGTGTGCCTCCCAAGCCTCTGGTCTTCTGTTTCGCGATGTATGTTTTTAGTTCGGGGGTCGTCATGATTTGATGATGGTTCTTAATCCGGATGATTTCATCGGGAGAAAACTGAATGAGCGTATCGCGCTCCGTTCTCCTCACGATGTTTACGTGTTCTGCTAAGTCATCGAAATCACGGGTAGTATAGTTTTTCACCTCCCAGTTATAATCTCCCCTCCATCGTGCCCGGTTGGCTTCTAAGAAAGAAATTAGCTCTCCCTCCGGACTATAGTGCTCAAGCCGTAGATCCAATGCTGTGGAATCGCGTTCGCGATACTGCCGCATATAGAGTTTGGTCCGTTGATCAACCAGTGCATGAATGTTGCGCAAATTAGACTCTTTCTTGTGCTTACTCAGGCGTTCATTTTCGAACGGTATCCGCTCCTTGGCTCCCAGTGGGATGACAAAATGATTTGCGAACATATGCATGCTGAAAATGATCAAGCCGCTGGCAATAAAGGGCACCATGATTCTGCCAAAACCGATGCCTGCATTGAGCAAACTGATGATTTCTGAATTTTTCGCCAGCCTGGAAGTCACAAAAATGACGGCAATGAGCGCAAAAATGGGCCATAACATCCCATTGATAAAAGTGACGAAGTGAATGTAGTACTGCAGTACAGCATCTCGAAAACTGACATTGTTTTCAATAATGGGATCGAGCTTTGTGGTGGTATCAATCACCACTGAAATGAGGGAGAAAAGGAGGGCGGTGAAGAAGAATGCCTTCAAATTGAGGCTAAGCAGGTAGCGGTCAATTTTTTTTAGCGGATTCTTCATAGGCGTCTGGAAGAAATGTCCAGAATTTCCTTTCTAAACGAGTCAAAACTCCCACTTGCTATGTGTTTGCGGATGTTTCTCATCATGTTGAGGTAAAAATGGATGTTTTGTCGGCTGGCTAGGGTAGCACCCAGCACCTCTTTGCAGGCAATAAGATGACGCAGGTATGCTTTGGAGTATCGGCGAGAGGATGCGCATCCCTCGGGATCAATCGGATCCATGCAATCGGCCCATTTGCGATTGCGAATGTTGACTACGCCTTCGCTGGTATAGATGAGTCCGTGACGCGCATTTCTAGTCGGCAATACGCAATCAAACATGTCAATGCCCCTCGCCACACATTCTACAATGTTGGAAGGGGTGCCTACTCCCATAAGGTACCTGGGACGATCTCTTGGCAGAATGTCAGTACATACTGCCGTCATGTCGTACATCAGGGCATGTTCTTCTCCCACAGAAAGGCCTCCAATGGCATTGACCTCTGCTTCGGCGCTGGCGATGGTCTCTGCTGAGATCTTACGGAGGTCAGGGTAGACACTGCCCTGAACTATGGGGGCCAGAATTTGATCATATCCATACAATGCGGGGCTTTGCGCAAATCTGTCTCTGCAGCGATCAAGCCATCGATGTGTCATTTTCATCGAGTCCAAAGCATACTTTCGATCGCAAGGGTAAGGGGTGCACTCATCGAAAGCCATAATGATGTCGGCGCCAATAATGCGCTGGGTATCGATCACATTTTCTGGCGTAAAGGTGTGCGCTGATCCGTCAATGTGAGAGGCAAAGGTGACGCCTTCTTCTTTAATTTTTCGCTTATGTGCCAGGGAGTAAACTTGATACCCGCCACTGTCTGTCAATAGTCCCCTTGACCAATCATTAAATCCATGAAGTCCTCCAGCGGCCTGGATGATGTCCAGGCCAGGTCGGAGATAGAGATGATAGGTGTTGCCCAAAATGATAGCGGCGTCTGCCTCTTCTTCCAGCCATGTTTGATCAATCCCCTTGACCGTACCCAAGGTGCCCACGGGCATGAAGACAGGTGTTTCTATGGCCGCATGAGCCGTATGCAGTACGCCCGTTCGGGCAGCGGACTGGGGGCAGGTAGATTCAATTTGAAAACGCATGGGCCTGAGATTTAGTTGACGGATCGTTGGCTATCAAAGCGCAACAATACTCCGATCATGAGGGTAAAGGCAAGTAAACTACTCCCACCATAACTGAGAAAGGGAAGAGGAATGCCGATAATGGGTACAAGCCCTACGGTCATCCCTACATTAATAGTGAAGTGCAACAGTAGAATGCCTGCTACCCCATAGGCGAAATTTCGAAAAAAGGAGAGTCTTTGTCGTTCTGCAATTTGCAGGATGCGAATGATCAAAAAAAGGAAAATGCTCAGAATGGTGATCGATCCGATAAATCCCTGCTCTTCACCTACTGTGCAAAAAATAAAATCGGTGGATTGTTCGGGGACATAATTGAGTTTGGTCAGCGTTCCATTGAGGTAGCCTTTGCCTGTGAGCCCACCACTTCCAATGGCCATTTTAGAGAGCATGACATTGTATAATGGACCGTGTGGATCGCACTCACTTGGATTTAACCAAACGTTTAACCTTTCTTGCTGATGCGGCTCCAGCACGTTATTAAAAGCATAGTCGCTACCAAAAGACAAGAGCGTGGCAATGGCAATGCCCACAAGAATGGCGACGGGGAATGCAGGTTTACCCACCTTATACCAGTTGATCAAGGCGAGTGCTAGTAAGATCACCAAATCGATGATGATGATGGTCAGGTTAAGTCCCTCACCACTTAGCGCCAGCGAAGCGATGGCAAGAAGTCCTACGCTGATATTCCAGTACATGCGATATTCCAATTGCTGGACCAAAAAAAACATACCACTTAGGAGCAGGATGATGAACACCGCCTGTGTGCCGAACAGCAGGGACAGTATAAATATTACAGCCACAAGAAATCCGATGATGATGGGCAAGGGAGAGAGTCCTGCGCGGTAGAGCATGACCAGGAAAGAGAAGAAAACCATGGCTGATCCTGCATCGGGCTGCAATAAGATCAACACCACGGGTGCAACAAAAAGAGAGATGGCTATGGCAACACTACGGGGATTGGTCAGTTTGGTAGTGGGATTGGCTATGAATACCGACAATGCCAGGCAGGTTGCAAACTTGGCAAACTCCGCCGGCTGCAGGCTAAATCCGCCAATAAAGAACCATGACTTGGCGCCCTTGATCTCTACTCCCAGGAGGAGCACCAAGAGCAAGGAGGCAATTGAGACAACATAGATGGGATAGGCAAAATTGCGCCAAAACTTCCAATCAATATTAAGGACCAAAAGCAAGAGTCCGAAGGCAAGGCTGATGAAGATGAGCTGCCTACCATAAGGCGTATCTAAGTTGAGCCAAGGTCCCTCTGAATCTGTAAACTCAGCGGCATAGACCATGAACCAGCCGATAAAGACAAGGCTGAGGTAGAGAGAAAATGTGATCCAATCGATCGATGTTCTTCCACTGGTGCGCTGCGACATGAAGCGATCTAGAGGCTTTGCAATAGTTTTTCTGGGGGCACATCTTCCAAGACCAGGATGGCAGACGATCGGTATCGGTCTTTAATCTCATGTAGCAAATGGAGGGCATCTCTTTTCTGCACAAACGCGATGTCCTTCATTTTAAGCAGATAGTAAGGATCATCATGCACCCACTCCAAACGATGCTGTGGAAAGATGCGTCCAAATCGACCACGCTCACGTTCGACTTCTCGACGATCAGTAGAAACGGCTACTTGAATGGTCCATGCTTTGGTGGTCGTAACTTCCTTGTTCTTGAAAGTGTACTGCTGAATCATTCGAGACAGTGCGGCCGGCTCCTGAATGGAAGATTGACCTGAAGAGGGCACGACCAACCACCAGACCGCCAATTGGAGAAGTAAAATCTTACGCTTTGCCATGACAGTGTTTGTATTTTCTACCGCTGCCACAAGGACAAGGTTCATTGCGCCCAACCTTACGTTCCGTGCGGCGGAAGGTTTCGGGCTTGGCCTGCTTGCGGCTAACCCCTTCAGCGGCTGCTCGTGCAGCTTGTTCTTCTGCTCCTCGATTGGCCCGTGTACGACTCAGGTCGGTTGCTGGACGCTTTGCTTCAGACACCTGATTTGGATTTTCGATAAGCAGTTTTCCTTTTGCAAGAAAAGCAGTGACATCTCCGTTCACTTGATTGATGAGCTGTTCAAATAAATTATAGGCTTCCATCTTATAGATCACCAAGGGATCTTTTTGCTCAAAAGAAGCACCTTGTACGGAGTCCTTGAGCTCATCCATGGAACGGAGGTGTTCTTTCCAATTGGTGTCAATGAGGGCAAGGCTTACGGCTTTCTCAATGTCCTTTACAATGGATTTTCCTTCAGATTTTACGGCGTCTTCAAGATTTGCCGAAATGGGAAGTTGACGGTTGCTTCCATCAGTTACAGGAATCGCTATGTACTTGTAGCGATTGCCTTCTCGCTCGTATACGTTCTTGACAACCGGATACAGCGTCTGGGCAATACGATCAGATTTTTCGATGTAAAATTCTGCAAATTGCTTGCTGTAGGATTCGAGTACATCAGGAAGACTGGCCTCCTGATAAAACGCCGCATCCATTTGTGGATCTAGACCAACTGCACCAAGTGAGGCACGTCGAAAAGTCTCGTAGTCGGCCATCCCATGATGATTGACCACAAGATCTTCGATTAATCCGTTAAACATCGAATTGAGGTCCACAGACAGGCGTTCACCTGAGAGGGCATTGTCCCGCTTCTCGTAGATGGCCTCCCGCTGAATGTTCATTACATCGTCGTATTCAAGAAGACGCTTGCGGATACCGAAGTTGTTTTCCTCTACTTTCTTTTGTGCGCGCTCGATGGATTTGGTGACCATGGAATGTTGAATCACCTCTCCGTCCTGATGTCCCATGCGATCCATCAATTTGGCAATACGCTCAGAGCGAAATAGACGCATCAGGTTGTCCTCGAGCGATACGAAAAATTGACTGGAACCAGGATCTCCCTGACGCCCAGCACGCCCACGCAGCTGTCGGTCAACGCGTCGAGAATCATGACGTTCGGTACCAATGATTGCCAGTCCACCTGCTTGCTTGACTTCGTCACTGATCTTTATATCGGTACCCCGTCCAGCCATGTTGGTCGCGATGGTCACTTTACCGGGTCGACCTGCTTCTGCCACAACTTCTGCTTCGCGCTGATGTTGTTTGGCGTTGAGTACGTTATGACCGATGTTCTGCAACTTGAGCATACGGCTCAGTTTTTCCGAAATGTCTACTGATGTAGTACCCACCAGGACGGGCCTTCCGGCCTTGCTTAAGCTGACGATTTCGGAGATGACGGCATTGTACTTTTCACGTGATGTCTTAAAAACCAGATCCTCCCGATCGTCTCTCACGATGGGGCGGTTGGTGGGGATGACGACCACGTCCAGCTTGTAGATCTCCCAAAACTCGTTGG
>JAHQVP010000002.1 GCA_019634275.1 Saprospiraceae bacterium | reverse complement strand
TGCTCGGACAGTTCATCATCTATGGTCTTGGGGTCATAGTGTACTCGCTCAAGGAATTTGACCACGGCCTGTAGTGTCAGTTCTTCCTTTTTCGCTATGTCAACTTTTTCTGGAGCAAAGGACTTAAGTACAAATCCCCCAATTGCAATGCATAGTATGATGATGCTTCGTAAAATCATTCCTGTTCCTTTTCTTAATTACAAGACGTCAGATCTATTTAAAGATACTCGAAAATGGCAGAAAAAGTTTTCCACCAAGACGGCATCAGATCCTATTTAACGCTTCCCTAACCAATATTGGTTTAGAGAAAGAGGAAGAGATCCAGGAAAAAAGAAGTATGTCTGCCCCTAAAGGAATGGAGCAATGACGACCGCCACTACTGACATTAACTTAAGCAGAATATTCAATGAAGGACCTGAAGTGTCCTTAAACGGATCTCCTACTGTATCGCCTACGACCGTAGCCTTATGAGGATCTGATCCTTTCAAGTACCGCTCTCCGTTAATTGTAACTCCCTCTTCAAACATCTTCTTAGCGTTGTCCCATGCTCCGCCGGCATTAGACTGAAAGATGGCCATGAGGACACCGCACACCGTCACGCCGGCCAGCAATCCCCCGAGTGGTTCTGCACCAAAAACAAATCCAACCAATACAGGGCTGATGACGGCAATCAAACCAGGAATGACCATCTCACGAAGGGATGCTTTAGTAGAGATCGCCACGCATTTGTCATACTCGGCTTTGCCATCCGCCTCGTCAAAAATCTTGCGGTCTTCGCTTGACCAATCGTCCATCTCTATTCCTTCATTGCGCTTCATAACCTCCAATGCAGCACTGAGCGAAGGGATCGTCTTGAACTGCCTGCGCACCTCCTGAATCATGTCCATTGCAGCACGACCAACGGCATTCATGGACAAGGCGGAGAACAAGAAGGGCAACATGCCTCCCACCAGAAGGCCACCAAATACACGCGGCTTCCCTATATCAATGCTGCTGATGTCTGCCACGGTCATAAAGGCCGCAAACAACGCCAATGTTGTGAGTGCAGCTGAACCGATGGCAAATCCTTTGCCTATTGCAGCGGTTGTATTTCCTACAGCATCCAACTTATCAGTTCGTTGGCGTACTTCTTTTTCTAATTCGGCCATCTCCGCGATCCCTCCAGCATTGTCTGAAATGGGTCCATAGGCGTCCACGGCCAGCTGAATTCCAGTATTCGAGAGCATCCCAACGGCTGCAATGGCGATCCCATACAATCCTGCAAAATGATGTGCTCCTATGATAGCTGCTGCCAGTATGAGGATTGGAATGGCCGTTGATTGCATTCCGACACCTAAGCCCGCAATGATGTTGGTCGCGGATCCGGTCAGGCTTTGATCTACGATAGACATTACTGGTTTTGTCCCTGTTCCGGTATAGTATTCAGTGACCTTACCAATTAAAAGTCCAGAAACAAGTCCCAGGATCACGGCAATAAAGACACCCGTAGATCCATATTCTGCACCCTGAAATGACCAAGTGCTGGGCAACATCCATTTTATTACCAAAAACGTCACTACCAGCATAAGGCCTGCAGACAGGAATTCTCCCATGTTTAGTGCCTTATGTGGATCACCACCGTCTTTGACGCGAACGAAGAATGTTCCAATGATCGAGGTTATAATGCCCAACCCTGCCAAGACCAGAGGCAGCAGCACTGCGTTGAGGCCACCGAAATCGTTGGTCTGTTCAAATCCACCTAGACCGATAAAGGCAGCACCCAAGATCATGGTTCCAATGATTGAACCAACATACGACTCAAACAGGTCGGCACCCATTCCAGCCACATCGCCAACATTGTCCCCCACATTGTCCGCAATGGTCGCTGGATTGAGGGGATGATCTTCTGGAATTCCGGCTTCAACCTTACCCACCAGGTCCGCTCCTACGTCAGCGGCCTTAGTGTAAATACCTCCACCCACACGGGCAAAAAGGGCAATGGACGAAGCTCCGAAGGAAAATCCAGTAATCACATTGATCACTTTGTAGACATCCCATCCCATGTTGGAATAGACAATGAAGAGCAATCCGAGGCCCAATACACCCAATCCAACAACGCCTAAACCCATGACAGAACCACCTGTAAAAGCAACTTCCAGGGCTTTCCCCAGACTTGTCCTTGCCGCATTGGTTGTACGAACATTTGCTTTGGTGGCTACCCTCATGCCAATATATCCCGCCATTGCAGAACAAAAGGCCCCGAGAACAAAAGACAGTGCAATGAGCGGTGAGCTGTCTTCAGTCATTCCGGAGAATCCAAGTAAGACTGCCACTGCAACGACAAATATGGCCAGTACGCGGTATTCTGCTTTAAGGAAAGCCATTGCACCGTCGGCAATATTTTTGGCAATACGTCCCATCTTTTCGGTACCCACTTCCTGCTTGTTTACCCAGCTGGAGCGCCAAAAAGTAAAGAGAAGGGCGACAACGCCAAATACGGGAATGATATAAATGATGTTCTGATTCATGTTATGCTAAGTGGTAATCGAAAAATAAGGGTTGAATGACCTGTCTAAAAATTCGGCCGCAAAGCTACATTTAATTTGAAATCTCTCCAATCGAGCAGGTCAAGAAATATAGCGCCACGGCAAGGGCATCCGTGCAGCACCAATCGGTCAGAAAAATTATTTTTAGTCTTGTCTAAAAATATATCTTTGTGCTATGCCAACAAAGCTGTCGACAGCCGAGGAGAACTACTTGAAGGCGATTTACAAACAGGCCGAAAAGGGCGGAGCACCGGTGAACACCAATGCCATTGCTCGTGAATTGTCGACAGCGGCAGCCTCTGTTTCAGACATGCTGAGAAAATTATCGGCAAAAGGACTCATAGCCTACCAAAAGTATTATGGGGCTACGCTCTTGGACGAAGGCAATCGCATCGCCACCAAACTCATTCGCCGGCACCGTCTCTGGGAGTCTTTTTTGGTCGCGACCTTATCCTTCGGTTGGGAAGAAGTCCACGATCTGGCGGAAGAGCTGGAGCACATTGACTCTGATCTGTTGATCGACCGATTGGATCAATTCCTCGGATACCCCAAATTTGATCCTCACGGGGATCCCATCCCTGACCGGCAAGGAAGGTATACTTTGCGCGTGCAACATCTCCTAAGCGAAATGCCCATACAGCAGCACCTAACCGTTGTAGGGGTGAGCAATCACGACCCCGAATTCTTGCACCTCCTTAAAGATCTGAACATCCAACTGGGCACCCGGCTGGACATCGTTCAAAAATTTGAATTTGACGACTCCCTCAAAGTCTTGATCGAGGAGCATACCTCCGTCATTATTTCCAATCGCATAAGCTCTCAATTATATGTCCGCCCTGCTTAGAATCGCTCTCTTGGCTTTGACCTGTTCTTCCTTGACTGCTCAAGAAAAGCCAAAGGTGGTAGCCACTGCTTCCATGATTGCCGATATGGTAAAACACATCGGTGGGGACAAGATTAAGCTCAATTGCATCGTACCCATCGGTGGAGATCCTCACATCTACGAACCAACACCGGGCGATGCTGCGATGATCGCCAAGTCGGATATTATTTTTCGCAATGGCCTGACCTTTGAAGGATGGCTGGACGAGCTCATCGGGAACTCGGGCACCAAGGCCGCAGTCACCACTGTCACAGAAGGCATTGTACCCATCGGTAGTGATCAATATGCCAATGCTTATGACCCTCACGCCTGGATGGATTTAACCCATGGCGCTACCTACATTGACAACATTCTCGCGGCCTTGATTCAATTGGATCCAGCACAGGAGGATTTCTACCGCCAGAATCACCAACGATATCGTCAGGAGTTTGAGGAATTGGATCAGTACATCCTAAGTGCCATCAAGACAATCCCGGCAGAACGCAGAATCCTGATCACCTCACATGATGCCTTTCAATACTACGGACGTCGTTATGGTCTAGCGCTCGAATCCGTGATGGGTACCTCCACTGATGCTGACGTACAGACATCAGACATCACTCGACTGACCGGAATCATCCGTAAATCCAAAGTCCCTGCTGTGTTTATCGAATCGACCATCAATCCCAAGCTGCTCGAGCAACTGGCCAAAGACAATGACATCGAAATCGGAGGCAGTCTATTTGCAGATTCGCTAGGGGACGAAGAGAGTTCAGCACCCACCTACCTCGCCATGCTTAGATACAATACCGATGTCATTGTAAAAGCGCTCTCCAGAGAGATGAGTACAAATCATACATCGGAACTATCTTCGGGCATCCAAGGCAAAGCCTGGTACCTTCTCATTGGGATCTGTCTGCTGCTGATTGCGGTCATTGGTTATCTAAAATTTGCCCGCTGATGTCTGTTATTTCCATCAAGGACCTCTCGGTATCTTACGACAAGAAGCGAGTATTGACCAATATTTTTCTAGAGATCAATGATGGTCATATCTATGGGGTCATAGGGCCCAATGGAGCAGGAAAGTCGACCTTATTCAAGGCGATCTTGGAGCTCCTTGAACCGGATACTGGTCTAATTTTAATCAACGACAAGCCACTGTCACACGCTCGAAAAACCATCGCTTACGTTCCTCAAAAGGACGACGTGGACTGGCACTTTCCGGCCACCGTTTTTGACATTGTCCTGCAAGGACGCTACCCACATAAACGGCTTTTGCAAAGCCTGGATTCGCACGACAGACGCATTGCCGTCAATGCACTTGAGCAGCTTGGCATCAGAGATCTTAAACAGCGCCAAATTGGAGAACTATCGGGAGGGCAACAACAGCGTGTATTTTTAGCGCGCGCGCTTTGCCAGGAAGCTGACATATTTCTTCTTGATGAACCATTTGTCGGAGTGGATGTGACCACAGAAGAGCGGATCATTAGCATCCTCAAGGCATTGGCCGAGGAAGGTAAAACCATTCTGGTCATTCATCACGACCTTTCTTCAGTGCATTCCTACTTCGATCAGGTATTGCTCCTCAATCAACGACTCATAGCGGTGGGGCCCACCAAAGAGGTCTTTACCGAAGAAAACATAGCCAAAGCGTATCGCGCACAACTTACCATCTTACATAAGACAGGACTGATATCCTAAAACGAACCGCTCAGCCCAACGGCCAGCCGAATGCGGTTTGACCCCAAAGGATCAAATCCCAATCTAGCATTCGAAAAGCTGATATAAGGAGAGAACCTTTGCAACTTAAGACTTGCAAATAAGCCTGCGTCCCATCCACCAGTCTGCCAACCTAACGACCCTCCCACTCTCAAGACCTCGATCACTTGATGCCAGTACGCCATTCCGGCGGACCACCTTCCACCCAACCGATCGGTCCGTTGCACATGCCCCATCAGCACCCATTTTCCTTCTCTGTCACTATGAGAAAGCGACAATCGACCGCGATGACGCAAATTGTGTGTAATGGTAGCTTGGTTCTCCTGCAGATCAAACAGGGCCTTCAAGGAATCAATCTCTCCCGACACCGCTATAGACTCAATGTCAAGAATGTCCTCTATGCGAATGCCATCGTACCGCAAGTTGCCCCGCGTGGAGTGGATTGCCGCTTCATTCCAACGGATAAAACCTAAATCTCTAATGCTAAGTCCCACTCGAAACGAACCATGTTCATAAGATGCGCCTACGTCCAATCCGAATCCGACATGTTGGCTGGTCAGACTCCAAGCATCCAATCCTAGGAAATCATATTCCAGCAAATTCGCTTCTCCAAAGTCTATTGTCGACACAGAATGCACCATCAAATCAGTTGTCAATGTTGACTGGTAGTAGGCCGGATCTGTGAAGAGGGTCAGCCGATCCGATTGTACATCAAGCAATTGATTTCCAAGAAGTAGCCTCGGTCGCACTCCCAAACGTAAACCACCCATGCTCTGACTCAATGAAATGGCGTAGGAGTTATAGGACATGAATCGACCATCAAAAGCCAAGTCGATCGACTGACCTACTTTCGACGCATTTCCTTCCACTAAAAAATCAATTAGAGATCGAGGGTATTGCACTTCAATACCAAGATTCAACTCATGTTGAAAAGCAATGGAAAAAGTCTGCCATTGCTTTCGAACGGAAATGGTTCGGATGCTCAGTTGACTGAACAATTGATTTTCATCTTTCAACTGGGGTCTGAAGGCGCTCAAATCCAAACGTAACCCTTCACTCTCGGTTCGAACCAGGTCATTAAAACTTCCTGCGGAATGCATGGAGTAAAAATCAAGATGCCCCAGATCCAGATGAAAACCTTCTGTAAGATTTGGCCATGCCGGATTGGTGAGGTCTGCAGCAGGGTGGTCCTGCATCGCGTCAAGCGGGAAGGACGACTGGCCAACCACGGTCCCTGGGCTCCACCAGAAGAACAGGCCCATGATCCTGGCCATGATGCGGATTATGTCCCTCCCCTTCGTCATTGGAGCTTAGCTTCTACTCCTAGTCCAAGAAAAAGCACTTGTCCCGGAGAAATCTGAACTCCGTCATTCCCCATTTGATTGGAACCAATATTCATCAGTAAGCCTACACTGTCTGCAGTATTGATCAGGTCAAGTGCACTTGCAGATACCTCAAAAAACAATTCGCTGGTGGTACTGCCTACTACTACACCCTGCCCATCCGTTTGCGCTGCCGCAACGAGGCCTGCTGTCTCTTCCTGCAATACCACCTCACTACCCAAATTTGCAAACTGCAACTTGGGCTCAAAATCCAAGGGTATTCCATTCTCTGCATAGAGCTTTAGACGCAGCTCCTCTACCCCCTCGATGGGTTCTATGTCCAAGGGCAATCGATAGTCGATCGAGAGCGAAACGACATCAACCTGCAAGGGCAGAACTACCTCAGCCTCAAGTATGGCAATGCTGGCCTCTGAGACAAAGAAGTCATCTGTAGTCATCGATGCTGGATTAATCACGATCTCTACATTGTAAAAGAGTGTTCTTACTTCAGGATCAAGCACCTCCGCAATATTGGAATTCGCAGCATTGAGTATGATCTCCTGGGATGCGGTATCTCCCCGTTCAGACAGACGCGGATAAGGCACTTCAACTACTTCATCAAAAAGAGCACTTGTCAAGGGCTGTTGCGTGCCGTCAACCGACTGCGCGTATAATTCGAGCACACGTATACCGACTGGAATTCCAAAACTATTCCGGATGTTAAACTTGAGCTCTGGCCGAATAAATGTCAGGTCGCCCTGAATCAATGAATCGGGCAGATCCAGTTGGATGGACTGCAATCCCGTTGGGATGGTCTGCTGTGCTATATTGCCTTGCACATAGGAAAAGTCCAATCCGGTCAATTGTATAAAACTGAGACCGAGCTCGCGACGTTGCTGCTCTTCGTCTTGTGCATAATAAGAGATTGGAAAAAGTCCTTCACTCAAATCCAATGTATATCCTGCAATCGAAATCGGGGCTGACACAAAACTTGGAACAGAAAGCGATGGGGGTATCACAAACATTTCACGAAAGGGAACGCCATCCAGCTCCAACGCCGGCAAGAAGAATTCTACCCAGAGCGTATCAGAAGAAGCAGCGTTAAGCGTAAAGATCAGCGACTCTCCTTTCAGGTCGGCTTGTCGGACCAAGAGGCCATCAATAGTGGGGATGGGTACTGCAATACTGGTATCCAAAATCGGAAAAGGCAGGCCCAGCTGTATCGGTCCCAGAAGGTCTCCTGGCTGTTGACTATAGGGATCCGCCTCAAAGGTGAGCTCATAGATGTCATTCTCAACCACCGCCATAGAGTCGACCAAGGCAACCAGGTCATCAGAAGAAACAGAAGTTTCCAAAAGCGAAAACGCCAATATTGGATTTGAGGTACGGAACTCGATGTCCGAAAAATCATCAGACTTGAGGCACCCGATCAGGATGACCAACCAAATCAAGACAAGAAACTTCTTCCAATCAGGCAAGGACTTGTGTTTGACCCAGTGATGGCACCATCACACCATTAATTCCTCTTTTGCCCAGGAATTTCTTGAACGCCATTTGCGTATCGCGCTCGCCGTGAACCAAGAAGAGGTTTTTTAGTCTTTTTTGGTTTTTAATGAAGTCATACATCTCATGCCGATCGCCATGGGCAGAGAGTGAATCAATCCGGATTACATCAGCAAGAACGGGTTTTCGTTCTCCAAACAATTTGATCTCTTCTATGCCATTCAGGAGCATGCCCCCAGGGGTTGAGGGGGAGCAATATCCGACAATCAGGAAAGTGCTATCCGGATTATCTATGTTGTTGTAAAGGTGATGTTTTACCCGGCCGGCATTCATCATGCCGGAAGAACTGATGATGATACAGGGCTCCTTACTGGTATTCAAACCCTTCGAAACCTCCACGTTGCGCACATACATCAGATCATTGAATCCAAAGGGATTAGGATCCATTAAAAGATACTCATTAAGATCATTGTCATAGCACTCCGGGTGAGCTCCAAATATTTGAGTGGCATTCACTGCCAAAGGACTGTCGACATATACGGGGACCTTCGGTAATCTACCCGCAGTCTCCAGCTGATCTAGGAGATACACGAGCTCTTGCGTTCGACCGACACTGAAGGCCGGTATGATCAGCTTTCCCTTCTTTTGAAAGCATGTGTACTTTATGACTTCCAATAATTTATCTACTGATTCGGGATTCCCTTCATGATCTCGATCTCCATAGGTGGATTCACAGATCAGATAATCTACTTTGGGCATGCGCTGAGGATCGCGTAAAATTGGTCGGTCCGGACGCCCGATATCTCCGGTAAACCCGAAGAGCTTTTCTTGACCCTGTTCTTCAATCTTTAAGGTGACGCTGGCACTGCCGAGGATATGTCCGGCATCACGAAATTGTAGGGACACTTCTTTGCGAATGCTCATCCACTGATCATAAGGAATGCCACAAAATAAGCTCATGGTCTTCGCCACATCACGCGTGGTGTACAGAGGCCTTACCAGTTTTTTTCTATTCTTCTTGTTCTGCTTGAGGATCCTCTTATTCTTGTATTCGGCATCTCGTTCTTGAATTTTGGCACTATCCAACAGCATGATGGAGCAGAGACTGCGCGTCGCATGAGTGCTATAGATTTGGCCGCGGAATCCATCCCGCACCAATCTCGGCAAACGCCCAGAATGATCAATATGCGCGTGCGATAGGATAACAATATCTATGGAAGCGGGATCAAAGTGCCATTGCCGATTGAACTCCTTTAGCGACTTGTCCCTTCCTTGATATAGCCCACAATCCATTAATATCCTTAGGCCATTGTCCAAGGTGAGGAGGTGGCAACTTCCGGTTACAAATTGATTTGCTCCACAAAATTTTATCCGCATCAGTTCTCCAATTATGCAGGGTAAGGTAGCAAATCAGCAGGTCTACTTGTTGCTCAGGACCGCTACCGGACAAATCATCTCCTCCAGCGATATCCCCCCATGCTGAAATGTGTTGCGGAAATAATTATTGTAGTGGCTGTAATTATTGGGGTATAAAAAATAGATGTCCTCCTTTGCAAAAATATAGGAGGAGCTCATGTTAGGAGCAGGCAATCCTGCCTTGGAGGGGTCTCGTATCTCCAATACGTCTTGGCGCTCATAGCGGAGGTTCTTGCCCATCTTATATCGAAGGTTTGTGGTGGTCTCTCGGTCTCCTACAACTTTGGAAGGTTGCTTAACACGGATGGTGCCATGGTCGGTGGTCACGACTAAGGTGACATCTTTGTCAGCAATCCGTTGCAATCCACTCCACAAGGGCGAATTTAAGAACCAGGAATTGGTGAGTGATCGATACGCCTTCTCATCTTTGGCCAACTCTTTAAGTACTTCCATCTCCGTTCGCGCATGCGAAAGCATATCAATGAAATTATAGACGATGACCGTCAGATCATTGTTAAGATAGTTTAGCATCTGATCTTCGAGTTGCGTCCCTTTGGCGAAATTGGTCACCTTGACATAGTCCACCTTGATCGGATCTTTGACCAGCCGATCTATTTGAGCCAGCAACAATTCTTTCTCAAAAAGATTCTTCCCTCCTTCGTCATTATCGTTCTTCCAGTAGTTGGGGTAGTATTTTTCGATGTCCGATGGCAGCAGCCCAGAAAAGATCGCATTGCGACTGTACTGCGTAGCGGTCGGCAGGATGCTGCAAAAGGTCTGCTCATCTTCAATCCTAAAGGCTCCCTGAAGTATGCGTTCGAGTATCTTCCATTGGTCATACCGCAGATTGTCTAACAACAACATGATGACCGGCTTCTTCTTGCTTAGTTGTGGAAGCACATATTTAGGAATGACCTGATGCGAAAAGATCGGACCTTCATTTTCCTCCCCCAACCAATCCAGATATCGCTTAATGACCAGCTTAGAAAATTCAGCATTGGCTTCCGTCTTCTGAGTCGCTAAAATTTCCATCATGGAGTCCGTTTCAGAGGAGTCCAACTTCAATTCCCAATTGATGATTTTCTTGTAGATCGACACCCAGTCCTCGTAGTCTAAACCCGAATTGATCTCCATAAAGATATTGCGGAAATCTTGCTGGTAGTCAGAAGCGGTCTTCTCCTGGACCAATCGCTTATTGTCAATCACCTTCTTGAGGGTCAGCAAGATCTGATGTGGATTGACAGGCTTAATCAGGTAGTCATGGATTTGCGACCCAATGGCCTCTTCCATTACGGTCTCTGCTTCGTTCTTGGTGATCATTACCACGGGGATGTTATCATTGATCTCCTTGACTTTTGCCAGCGTCTCCAGTCCCGTGATGCCCGGCATCGACTCATCCAGAAAAACCACATCGATGTCGTTACGGCCCTCAAATTCTTCTACGGCATCGTAGCCATTGGTGACCGTCACTACTTCGTATCCTTTTTTTTCCAGGAAGAGAAGTTGTGGTCTGAGCAGATCGATTTCGTCATCTGCCCAGAGGATCTTAATTGTGTCCATAGTTTTCCGTTTTGATCTTTTTTAAAATAAACCTTGGGTAGATGTTATTTCGTCAGATGTTTCTCAATTTTACCCCTGACAAACGTATGCAGGAGAATTAATATTCTTCGGTAGTCATGAACAAACGAAAGATCTTTAACGATCCCGTCTATGGTTTCATCACCATAGATTTTGAAATCCTCTTCGATCTGATCGAGCACCCTGTGTTTCAAAGGTTGCGGAGGATCCGACAGCTGGGACTGACCCATCTGATTTATCCAGGTGCCAATCATACACGCTTTCATCATGCCTTGGGTGCTATGCACCTGGTGCGATTGGCCATCCGAGTTCTTCGCTCCAAGGGGGTGGAGATCAACGATCAAGAAGCGGAAGGATGTCAGATTGCAATCCTGCTGCATGACATCGGGCATGGGCCGTTTTCTCATGCGTTAGAAGGGATGCTGGTGGACAGTCCGCATGAAGAAATCTCCTTGCGCATTATGCGTACCCTCAACCAAGAATTTAATGGAAAACTTGATGTGGCCATCGAGATTTTCACCAATGAGCACCCAAAACAGTTCTTGCATGAATTGATCTCCAGTCAGTTGGACATGGATCGATTGGACTATCTCACACGAGACAGTTTTTACTCAGGAGTAGTTGAAGGCCGTATTGGATACGATCGCATCATTAAGATGCTCAATGTGGCGCAAAACCGGCTGGTGGTCGAGGCCAAGGGCATATACTCGGTGGAGAGTTTCTTAATGGCACGAAAGATCATGTATTGGCAAGTTTATCTACACAAAACGGTTCTTGCTGCAGAATGCATGATCATCAAGGCCATTGAACGTGCACGCACATTGCACCAGAGAGGCCTTCTGGAAGTGCACCTTCCTGTCTCCTTGCAAGTCCTGTTCGAAGCCAAGACAGGCTCGCAAGACGACATGGCTCTGGTACTCCACCATTTCACCCAGCTGGACGACTACGACATTATCGTCTTCCTTAAAAACTGTGTACCTTGCAAAGACTTACTACTCTCCACCCTCGCAAGCGGGCTCATTCAGCGCAAACTATTTACGGTACAATTTTCAAAGTCTGGCTTTGAAAGTGACTACTTGGAAAAAACACGTCAAAAGATCGTTGCTCAATACCAAATCGATCAAGATTCGGTTGACGATTGGCTGATTGAGGGACAGGAAACAGTGCACTTTTATAATCCGACGCAGGATCAGATCCGGATTCTACTTCGATCAGGAGATGTGATCAACCTCTCTGATTTTGCCGACGACATTGAACTAGAAATGCAATTAACCAAGAAATATCTTTGCTTCCCCAAAATGGGTTAGCAAAGAACTGTTTGAGTATTAATCCCTTTTTTTAATTCAATTTTGTAACCCGTTTTTAATTATGAGAAAGATTCAACTATCATTGATCGCTTGTTTCCTCATGTTTAGCGTGGTCGCATTTGCTCAACCTGGTGACGACATGCCACCCGCAGGAGAGCCTGGAAAATGCTACGCTAAATGTTTGATTCCTGATCAATACGAAACTGTCACCGAGGAGGTACTGGTGCGCGCTGCGTCAAGTAAGACAGCGGTCGTGCCGGCAGTTTATGAGAATGTGACGGAAGAAGTTTTGGTCAAAGAGGCTTCTACACGCATCATTCCCGTGCCGGCTGAGTACGAGACCGTAACCGAAGAGGTTTTGGTTAAAGAAGCATCCACACGGCTCGAAACCGTGCCAGCTGTTTTCGAAACAGTCACGGAGCGTGTGCTGGCAAAAAGGAATGCACCACGAGTACGAGTGATTCCTGCCGTCTACGAAACCGTAACCGAAGAAGTACTGGTCAAAGAGGCTTCTTCTCGGATCGAGGTGGTACCTGCTGTCTACGAAACCGTCAGCGAGGAAGTACTCGTTGCTGAGGCTTCTACACGCATAGTGAAGGTGCCAGAAGAGTATGAGACCGTCACTGAAGAAGTGTTGGTCGAAGAAGCTTCCAGTCGCATCAAGACGATCCCTGCCGTATACGAGAATGTAACGGAAGAAGTGTTGGTAAAAGAAGCCTCTACGCAGCTGGTATCTGTTCCTGCAGAGTACGAAACCATCTCTGAGGAAGTCTTGGTTCGAGAGGCTTCCAGCCGTATTGAACGTGTACCTGCAAAGTATACGACCGAGACGGAAACCATCGAAGTGTCTCCAGCATCCACAAAATGGGTCAAGAAAAAGGCGGATCGAAACTGCCTCTCGGCCGATCCCAATGATTGCTTGGTATGGTGTCTGGTAGAAGTACCTGCTCGATTCCAGACCGTGACTCGACAAGTACGCGTCGGCTGTGATGCCGGATGGACTGACAGTGGTGACGATTGTGTTCGCGAAGTAGAAGTACCCGCTGAGTACAAAACACGCACCTATCAGAAATTGGTATCTCCCGCTTCTACGAAGACCGTTGAGATTCCTGCTCAGTACGAGACCCGCACCTACCGCAAGTTGGTCACTCCAGCGAAAGAAGAGGTTGAAGAAATCCCAGCTCGGTACGAGACACGTACTTACGAAAAGATCTCCAAGCCTGAAACTTCACGCACGGAAGATGTGGCTGCACGCTATGAGACACGTTCGTATCAGAAATTGGTTTCTCCAGCGACCACACGCGAGGTAGAAATCCCAGCGGTATACGAGACACGCACCTATCGCAAGCTCGCCTCTGCTGCACGCACAGAAGCAGTGCCATGTGGGAAGTCCATGATCCTGGAAAATATCAATTTCCGATCTGGATCAGCAGAACTTCTCCAGTCTTCTTTTGCTGAAATCAGCAAAGTGGAAGCCATGTTGAAAGACGAGGCCAGTGCCACCGCTTCACTCGTAGGTCACACCGACAGCGATGGAGGTGATGATGCCAATATGGCATTGTCTCGTGCAAGAGCGAAGGCCGTTTATGACGTCCTGGTTAGCAATGGCATTCCTGCTAGCCGTCTGAGCTACGAAGGCAAAGGCGAATCTCAGCCAATTGCCACCAACAACACAGCTGCTGGCAAACTGAAAAATCGAAGAACAGAATTCATCATGTATGGTGAATCTGACAGATCTGACTGCGATGAGTACGTCACCCGCACGTACCGCAAGTTGGTTTCGCCTGCGACAACACGCACGGTCGAGATACCAGCTGAATATAAAACCCGTACCTATCAGAAATTGGTCTCACCTGCTTCTACCAGAGTAGAGGAGATCCCTGCTCAGTATGAGACTCGTACGTATCGTAAGTTGGCTTCTGCCGCAACGACTACCACAGAGGATATCCCTGCTGAATACCGTACCATCACCAAAAGAAACTTGGTTAAGAAAGGTGGTTTGACGGAGTGGAGAGAAGTAGTTTGCAATGCAGACATTACCTCTCAACTGATCCGTAGCGTACAAAATGCACTTCGTGCATTGGGTTACGATCCCGGTGTAGCAGACAATCAGATGGGACCAATGACAAAAGCTGCTTTGGTTAAGTATCAAAGAGACAAAGGACTTCCTGTAGGTCAACTTGATATCGAGACCCTCGAGGCGCTTGGAATTGACTATTAGTACCCAGGGTTATAAAAACCAGATAAAGGGCCATCTCGCAGTTGCGAGGTGGCCCTTTTCTCTTTTTAGACCCAGAAACCACGAGCCTCTCTAGATCTGGTTATCTAAGCGTCCTACCCCATCCTTATGCGCAGCAGTCTTTGTCGAAAGCTTTTCTTCATACATTTGCATCATATATAAATTTTGAAATATGTCCGACCAGGTAATCTCACAATTAATTGCAGAGGAATTGCATCGTCAGCGTTCTGGCATCGAGTTGATCGCCAGTGAAAACTTCACGAGTCAAGCGGTATTAGACGCAATGGGAACGTGCTTAACCAACAAATATGCTGAAGGGTATCCTGGCAAACGATACTATGGAGGATGCGAAGTAGTGGATAAAATCGAAACACTTGCCATAGAGCGTCTAAAGGAACTCTTTGGGGCTGCCTATGCCAATGTACAACCCCACTCAGGTGCCCAAGCCAATGCTGCAATTTTCCTCGCCTGCCTACAACCAGGAGATACGGTACTCGGTTTTGACTTATCTCACGGAGGTCACCTTTCGCATGGATCACCAGTCAACTATTCTGGCAAAGTGTACAATCCGGTTTTCTATGGTGTCGAAAAAGAAACGGGAACGATCGACATGGACAAGGTAGAAGCCCTTGCGATGGAGCACCATCCCAAAATGATCATCTGTGGTGCTAGTGCCTATGCCCGGGATTGGGACTACGAGCGATTTAGAAAAATTGCGGATGCCGTGGGTGCTCTATTGTTGGCCGACATCGCACATCCTGCAGGCCTAATTGCGGCCAAACTGCTCAAAGACCCTCTCCCGCACTGTCATATCGTGAGTTCGACCACTCACAAGACCTTGCGTGGTCCGCGAGGGGGATTGATCATGATGGGGAAGGATTTTCCCAATCCATGGGGCAGAACTACCAGAAAAGGCAATCCCATTAAGATGTCCTCTATCTTAAATAGCGGCGTATTTCCAGGAATGCAAGGAGGCCCTCTCGAGCACGTGATCGCAGCTAAAGCGGTGGCATTTGGCGAGGCCCTTCAACCCTCATTTACGGACTATGCAAAGCAAGTCATTGTCAACGCGCAAGCCATGGCTGCTGCGTTTTTACGCCAGGGGTTTGACATCATTTCTGGAGGAACAGACAATCACCTCATGCTGATCGATCTTCGATCAAAAGGGATCAATGGCAAACTAGCGGAACAAGCCCTGGTCAAAGCCGATATTACCGTAAACAAGAACATGGTTCCTTTCGACACTGAATCTCCCTTTGTCACATCGGGCATTAGGATCGGAACGGCGGCCATCACCACCAGAGGACTTACGACAACACACTGCGAACAAGTCGTAGAGTGGATCGATCATATTCTGCAAAAAGCGGACGATGAAGGACGTATTGCAGCCGTCAAGAAGGAAGTAAACGACATGATGAGTCATTTCCCACTCTATGAGGAGAAGCTGGCGGCAGTTTGACACCACCTTCTTCCAGCAGAAAACCTAGTAGGACACCTGGTCTAAGAATAGACCATGAGCCGGTACCGACCAGCTCTGATTAAGCGGCTTTTGCTGGTCAAGACTAATGCGCACTTCCTCAAGTGGGTACTTCTGAGTAGCCACATTGAGACACATGCCTACAATTAACCTTACCATGCCTCGAAGAAATCGATTGCCCTGAATATGGTACACTGCTTGGTCCTCATCAATCCTCCATTCGCTGTGATGCAAACGGCAGCGATAATGATCCACTCCAGAGTTGGTCTTACAAAAGGGAAAGAATGAATCATAACCCATGAGCAACTGCGCAGCCTCGTGCAGAAGGGCTTGGTTGATTTTTTCAAAATGGGGGTAGCGGTAGGCCAGATCAATCTTAAAGGGATCGTTGCGCGCCAGAATGTGATACCGATAACCTCGCTGCGTGGCGTCGTGACGTGCATGAAACAGCGGATCTGCTTCTTCGATCTTACTCAGCTGTATGTCATTCGGCAAGAGTCGGTTGAGTCGCTGCAGAGCATGGTCCGGCAATCGCTCCTCAGATTCAAGATGAGCAACATACTCCCTCGCATGCACTCCTGCATCGGTGCGTCCACATCCTACCACCCGCAAGGGTTTCTGACAGATTGTAAATAATGCCTCTTCGATCTTTCCCTGAATCGAATCACCATTGGGTTGCACTTGCCATCCCACATAGTTGGTACCTCGATACGACAAGGCAAGACGATACCTCACTATGCCACCTTAAGCTGTTTCAACTTGGATTTGCCCAGTTTCTCTCGCGCATATCGAAGATCAACCTGAAATGGCTTCTTCTCTTTCTCAGAGGGAATATCGAACATCGCATCGGTCAGAATGGCTTCGCATATTGAGCGAAGGCCACGTGCACCCAACTTGTACTCCAAGGCCTTCTCAGCAATGAACTCCAAGGCAGAATCAGTGATGGAAAAGTCTACACCTTCAATCTTAAAAAGCTTGGTGTATTGCTTGATGATCGAATTCTTTGGTTTGACCAAAATGGTCTTTAGTGCCTCCAGGTCCAGTGGATTCAAGTATGTCAGGACGGGCAATCGTCCTAGCAATTCTGGGATCAGCCCAAATTGCCGGAGGTCCTGATGGTTAACGTATTGAAGCAAGTTTTCTTTGTCTACCTCTGTACCTTCTTGTTTGCTGTATCCGATGACCTGTGTATTAAGTCGACGTCCGATGTACTTTTCAACACCATCGAAAGCACCACCACAAATAAAGAGGACATTTGTGGTATTAACCTTAATCAGCTTCTGCTCTGGATGCTTACGACCACCCTGGGGAGGAACATTAACGTCTGTTCCTTCGAGCATCTTCAAAAGTGCTTGTTGCACCCCTTCTCCAGACACATCTCGGGTGATGGAAGGATTATCAGATTTGCGGGCGATCTTGTCAATCTCATCGATGTAGACAATGCCCTTTTCTGCCGCCTCCACATTATAATCGCACACCTGCAGAAGTCTGCTTAAGATGCTTTCAACATCTTCCCCCACATATCCGGCTTCGGTAAAGACCGTGGCGTCCACGATGGCAAAGGGCACATTGAGCATTCTGGCTATCGTTTTGGCCATCAACGTTTTACCTGTACCTGTTCGGCCTACAAATAAAATATTGGACTTTTCGAGCTCGACATCATCCTTCTTCTCCAGGCCAATACGTTTGTAGTGATTATACACCGCAACCGATAAGTACCGCTTTGCTTCGTCCTGCCCAATGACGTACTCATCCAGGCTTTTCTTAATCACCTTGGGAGTAAGATTCGAAGGAAGCAAAAACGTGCTGTCTTTTTCTCCTTTCTCCTTGTCATAGAGCTCTTCGGCAATGATGTCATTGGCCTGCTCGACGCAAACCTCACAAATATGACCTTCAATCCCCGCTATAAGGATTAATGCCTCTCCTTTATCACGGCCGCAAAAGGAACACCGTACGTTTTTGTCTTCCATGAATCGATTTCTCTATCTCAAATATACAACCCCCTGCTAAGCCTACCCTTCGTCTGAAGAAGCTCGAGGATCAAGGACTTCGTCTATAAGGCCATATTCTTTGGCCTCTGCCGCCTTCATCCAGTTGTCTCGATCACAATCCTCCTCAATCTTGGCATATTCCTGTCCGGTATGGTGGGCAAGAATCTCGTAGAGCTCCTTCTTCATGTCTCGGATCAGGTTGTAAGAGATCTCCATGTCGGAAAATTGTCCCTGCATACCACCAGACGGTTGATGGATCATCACCCGAGCATGTGGCAGGCAAGTACGCTTGCCTTTGGTCCCTGCTGCAAGGAGAACCGCGCCCATGCTGGCGGCAAGTCCTGTACAGATCGTACCGATATCCATAGAGACGTGCTGCATAGTATCGTAAATGCCTAGTCCAGCAATAACCGAACCACCGGGACTGTTTATGTACATCTGCACATCACGCTTCGGATCAGTAGAGGCTAAAAAAAGCAGTTGTGCCTGGATCACATTGGCCACGTAGTCATTGACGGGAACCCCCATAAAGATGATGCGATCCATCATCAGACGGGAAAACACATCCATTCCCACAATATTCATTTGGCGTTCTTCAATAACTTGAGGGGTAAATCCATCAATTTTGGGCACCGACACATCCATATAGCGATCCAGATGGCTGCTGCTCATCCCCATGTGCTTGACGGCATACTTCCGAAATTCTTCTCTGCTAAACATAACTTTATCCTTTTTTAGAGGCTGGAAGACTGCGTGCCCTCCGCCTTACTGCCAAACGTAGTAAATAAATGGCGTCCTTATATAAGTGTCAGACGTGCAAAAAGGTTCTATCGACCAATCATTCTTCTTCTCCGGATGACATGGTTCGCTGAGCCTCCGCCATTTTTTCTTGCAGTTCATCCACAGTCACATCCTCTTCAACGATGGTCACTAGGTCACGAATCTTTTCGAAGATGAGATCTCCCATCTTCTCTTGGTAGGCATTTCGTACTTGCTTCTCATCAGCCATGGATCGGTCGACCAAAGAATCAAGCACTTCGTCTCCTAGAGGATACCCTTGCATATAACCTAGAATCTGCTGCTTGATCGCGTCTCTGACGTCGCTTTGATCCACCTCCAATTCGTACTTTTTTTGAATTTGTGTCTCTATCAAATTCCACCGTAACCCCCGAGCAAATGCCTCATATCCAGCATCGACGGTTTCTTTTGTGTTTTCCTCACTACTGATGACCAGCCATCGTTTGAGAAACGCGTCGGGGAGATCGATGCTGTGCATTTCCATCAAGCGGTCCTGAAAGTCACGATAAAGCAGCGCTTCCGCCTGGCGATTGTACTGAGACTTAATTTGATCTTGAATTTCCCCTCGGGCTTCCTCTTCTGACGATACCTTGTCAGGGCCAAATACTTTGTCAAAAAACGCTTGATTGAGTTCTGCTGGTTGCAAGCGGCTTACTTCGATGATCTCGGCTTCAAAGTCATTACCGACTTCTCGATCCAAATCATCCTCATCCAATTGCAAGAGGTGTTTTCTAACAAAGTCCTCGTCCCGATCCTTCTCCAGTTTGAAGATGTCAAAACGAATGGTATCTCCCTGTTTGGACGCCAACAGCTTAGCTGCTATGTCGAGCGGCTCGATCAAATCCATCGCGATTTTAAAGGTGGTTTCTAAGCCCTTTACTTTCCGTTTGCCATCTGCAAGTTCCCAGGCGTTGAAGGTGAGGACATCTTCTTCCTCAATAGAGTCTTCCACTAGAGCACGTTCACCGGCTCGTTTTCTGAGATCGGCCATTTGCTCGTCAATCATGTCTTCAGGTACGGTTACTGACCACATGGTAAACGACGACGTATCATCTAATCCCTTCAATTCGACATGGGGAGCAAGCCCAATGTCAAAATTAAATTCAAAGTCCCCCTTGGTTTTCAATTCGAAGTCGATAGGTTGCTGGGACTCCGCAGGTATGGGTTGACCCAAAGTCTCTAGCTTCTCCTCTTCAAAGTAGGTCGCCATTTCCGATTGTACGCATTCGTTGACGACGTCCGCAAGAAGCGCCCGCCCATAGAGTTTTCGGACGACACTGAGCGGTACCTTACCTTTTCGGAACCCCTTCATCTGCGCTTTCTGGCGATACTTTTTTAGCTCCTCATTATACTTGCTTTCGTACTGCGACTGCTCAATCACTACTTTGAGCTCAGATGTCAATTCTCCCTTGTCAATTTTGGCGACACTCATTGCTTTGCTTGGATGGAAACGTTTGTGCTAATATGTTGCGAAGGCACTGCCAAAGCCGTGCTAAACTATGTGCGGGTGGAGGGACTCGAACCCCCACGCCTCAGCGGCACTAGATCCTAAGTCTAGCGTGTCTACCAATTTCACCACACCCGCAAGAATGCATTTGAACTCCTACGTCCAAACGGGCCGCAAATATATCACATGATTTTGAGAAAAGGGAACAGATCATCGCAGGATAAAAATGGCATCACGAAAGTCATCTCGTCCAGATGAATAGCGATCTCCATACTTCTGTCCTGGACAAACTACGATGAACATCGTTATGAAGTCCTCCCAATCTAAAACTGGTCAGGGGTTTAGTACCTTAGTAAAGGTTCAAGAAACTATGCAATGCCTTACGGTGTTTATAGAAATGGCAAGGCGTTTGGAATAGGAGAATGGAAGCAACAGCCCAGATAGAAGATCGCAAACTGATCCAACAGGCTTATCGGCAGCTTTTGAGGTCGATAAAGTCCCCTCTGGATGCCACTGATCAGAAAAACATACGAAGATCGTATGAAATTGCTGTTGAAGCCCACAGTAAACAGCGTCGGAAGTCAGGTGAACCATACATTCTTCACCCGATCGAAGTAGCACGCATCTGTGCGGAGGAAATTGGCCTGGGTCCTACTGCCATCGTTGCGGCCCTGCTCCATGATACAGTAGAAGATACGGACGTAACACTTGAGGACATCCAAGAGCAATTTGGTGATAAGATTACTCACCTTGTCGATGGGTTGACCAAATTAAAATCAGACTACAACCCGGATACGGCCCAGGCTGAAAACTTTAAGAAAGTACTGAGCACCTTGGTTTCTGATGTCCGTGTGGTCTTGATCAAGATGGCGGATCGCCTGCACAATATGCGCACGCTCGGCTCCATGCCCAAGCATAAGCAATTACGCATAGCGGCGGAGACCAGCTATATCTATGCCCCACTGGCGCATCGTTTGGGCCTCTACAATCTCAAAACCGAATTTCAAGACCTCTGTATGAAGGTCACGGATCGAGAAGAGTATCGGGCAATCGCAGACAAATTGCAAGAGACTAAGGAGTCCAGAAATCAGTACATCGACGCCTTTATCGCCCCTTTGCGAACTAAATTGGATCAACTCCACGCACCCTATCGCATTCATGGCAGGCCTAAATCCATATCATCTATCGCCAATAAGATTCGTAAGAAGAAGGTACCCTTTGAGGAGATTTATGACCTTTTTGCCGTTCGCATCATCGTAGACGTCGCGCCCGAGCAAGAAAAACCGCTCTGCTGGCAGGTGTATTCTATCGTGACCGATGTGCATACTCCGATTCCAGAGCGACTCAAAGATTGGATCACCACACCTAAGTCCAATGGGTATGAGTCCCTTCATACGACGGTAATCGGACCGGGAGGCCAGTATGTAGAAGTGCAAATTCGCAGCGAGCGCATGGACGAAATTGCCGAGCGTGGTTTTGCCGCCCATTGGAAATACAAGGGATTGACTAACCAGCAAGATCTGTATGACAGTTGGTTGGATGGCATTCGTGAGTTGCTATCAGAGGGCGATAAGAATCCCAAGGAGTTTATCAATGACTTTAAGACCAATCTCTTCAGTGAGGAGGTTTTTGTATACACCCCCAAAGGGGACATGAAGATCCTGCCCAAAGGCGCCACTGCCCTTGACTTCGCCTTCAGCATCCACACCGACATTGGACAGCGTTGCACTGCCGTCAAGGTCAACAATAAGCTTGTACCGATGGGCTACAAGCTCGAAAATGGCGACCAGGTTTCGGTCACCACCAGTCGCAACCAAAAGCCAAACGAAAACTGGCTTAAAATGGTAGTGACCAGTCGAGCTAAAACCAAAATCAAGGCCTCCATCAATGAAGAAAAGAGAAAATCGGGGCAGCTTGGCAAGGAGGCTTTGGAACGAAAACTACGGCAGCTCAAGCTGGATTTCGAGTCCAATGTTGATGCCATTGTTAAGCACTATGGGTTTAAAAATCGAATAGACCTATACTATGCGATCTATCAGTCTCGGGTATCGCTGCTGGATCTAAAGCAATTGGAAGTAAGCAATGGGCACTTGGTATTTGAGTCTGCCAAGCCAATCCAGCAAGCTCCTCGCAGCACCAAAAAAGGCAAATCTCCAAAGGCTCCTATTTCGATCAATGGTGAGCCCGGCGACCAGTTTAAATACCTCTTTGCCAATTGCTGCAAGCCCGTACTTGGCGATGAGATCTTTGCCTTTGTGGGAGCAAATGGTGTAAAGATCCATCGTACGGCATGTCCCAATGCCCAACATCTTATGTCCAGTTATGGCTATCGAACCCTAGAGGCAGATTGGATCAGCGAAAATGCCTCTCATTTTGTGGTTGAGTTGAACATCAATGGGGTAGACGATGGACCTGGTGTGATCGAAAGAGTGACTTCGGAAATTTCCACGAAACTCGGACTGAACATAAGATCATTTTCGATCAAGGGAGATGAAGGATATTTTGAGGGAAAGATAAGTCTGATTGTCTCTAATACCAATCAGATGAATCAGGCCATACTTGCGCTAAAGAACCTGGACGGCATCTCCAACGTCACCAGAACAGAGTAAACGCCGGGACATGGTCAATATTGACGTCATAGAAGAGGTTAAGAACCTATTTTCAACGTATCTCGAATCAGAGGGTCTGCGCAAAACTCCGGAACGCTACACCATTTTGGAAGAAATCTATCAGCGGCAGGATCACTTTGATGCCGAGGCCCTTTACATACACATGAAGTCGAAAAACTACCGTGTGAGCCGTGCTACCGTTTACAATACGTTAGAACTACTGGTACAATGTGAACTAATCACAAAGCACCAGTTTGGCAAAAACCTCACTCAGTATGAAAAATCATATGGCTATCGTCAACATGACCATTTAATTTGTGAGGAATGTGGGCAGGTGTTTGAGTTTTGTGACCCTCGTATCCAACAGATCAAGGACACCATCGGAGAGGTGCTTGACTTTGAAGTCACCAAGCATTCCCTAAATCTTTTTGGACGCTGCAAGGGTGGGTGCAAGAAGTGATTTCTATTTACTGTATCTTCGTCCTTTTCGTTATTTCGTGCATTTATATTCATGACAGTAGACGTATTACTTGGCCTCCAATGGGGAGACGAAGGGAAAGGGAAGATCGTCGATTATCTAGCTCCCAACTATGACATCATAGGACGCTTTCAAGGAGGCCCAAACGCCGGTCACACCCTAAAATTTGGCGGGCAAAAATTTGTATTGCACACCGTACCCTCCGGCATATTTAGGCCGGGTATTGAAAACATTATTGGCAGTGGTGTCGTCGTCGACCCCATCACGCTGTGCGAAGAACTGGCACTTCTGGAAGGGGCAAATGTTGACTATGCTGATCGCCTTTTATTGGCTCGTCAGGCGCACCTTATCCTTCCTACTCACCGCCTATTGGACAAAGCATCCGAACTTTCTAAGGGAGCAGACAAGATCGGATCTACCCTGAGAGGCATAGGACCGACCTACATGGATAAAACGGGTCGCAATGGCTTGCGGGTAGGCGACTACTTTCGGCCCAATTTTCAAGAAAAGTATCAAGAGCTCAAGAAGAAACATCTTGGACTACTCAAAATATATCCCGCCTTCTCCTATGACCTAGAGAAGAGCGAAGAAGCTTGGATGGAAAGCATGGAGAAGCTGCGGGACCTTAGAGTAATCGATTGCGCTTACCATCTACGAGGAGCTCTTAAATCAGGCAAACGTGTATTGGCCGAGGGTGCACAGGGCAGCATGTTGGACATAAATTTCGGCACGTACCCTTTTGTAACCTCCTCCACTACCCTGACGGCGGGAGTGTGCATCGGTTTGGGCATTCCGCCTTCAGTGATTGGCGAAGTGATCGGCATCACCAAGGCCTACTGCACACGTGTCGGAAGTGGACCATTCCCATCTGAGCTTAATGATGCGGACGGAGAACGATTGCGCAAATTTGGCAGCGAGTTTGGAGCAACGACGGGAAGACCAAGACGATGTGGATGGTTGGATGTTCCACAGCTCCGCTATACCATCATGCTTAACGGCGTCACGCAGTTGGCATTGACAAAAGTGGACGTTCTGGATCACTTTGAAGAAATCAAGGTGGTATCCAACTATGATTTTGGAAATGGACCGACCGATCAGGTACCCTTCGACTACACCGGCGAAGAATTGACCACTCTTATGGAGACGCATACGGGCTGGCACACCGCCTTATCTGATGTAACCACCTATGAAGGTCTTCCGAGTGCCACTCGGTCTTATATTGACAGTCTGGAACGAAGCCTGGAGACGAAAATCAGCATGATTTCAACGGGACCTGAACGCGATAAATTGATCCTACGCCCATAAAGAGTACGGGTTACTGAGCCGCATGATAGAGCGCATTGAGAAATTGCTCAAATAGTTTGCTCATCTTTCTTGAAGAGCCCGTGAAATTCTGACTCAAGAGGGTAAAAGCCCACGTTTCTCCTTCAGGAGTCTCCATGTATCCTATATAACCTCGGACACCTGAGATGGAGCCACTTTTACCAAAAACTTTCCCTCTGGCGTCCGATGTCCGCAGCATGTTCCTCATCGTACCCGACTTTCCAGCAATCGAAAGCCCTGGCTTAATAAGCTTATATAACGCTGGGTCTTGATAGACTACTTTTAACACCTCTTGCATAAATGCCGCTGTAACCGTGTTGTTCTTGGACAATCCAGAGAAGTCATCAAAGTAAACGCCCCCGGTAGAAACACCACGTTGATTCCAAAACGTTGTCAAATCGAATTCAGGATCTTGCTTGGCCAATTCCAATCCGATCCCCTCGGTAAAAAGGTTAACGCTAAGGCGATTAGATAGGGTGGATAATTCTTGAAGTGGCGGAGAAGGATGCCGAAAGATGATTGTTGGATTTTCAATCTGGTAGTCACTAATTTTAGCCCTACCCCGCACCGTCAAACCAGCTTCCTGGAGGGCTTCAAAAAGCGCTTCTGATGCAAATTCGCGCGGATCGGGCATTGATCCCTTGATAGAAAATATTCCGTTTCCGGGAGGAATGGTACCCCGTATGCATACATTCCATTGGTAAGGCGCCCCGTAGATGTATGCTTGATCTCCAGAACCCTTAGGTCCAGACCTCACTTCGTTTCGAATGATGAGTCCGGAAATGTCAGGATCGACCGATGATATGGTGGTAGCACCACCGACCAGAGGGTTCTGTTGAAAATGTACCGTATAGAGATTGTCGGCAATATTAAACCCAAAAGCTCCCGCTCCGTAGTAATTGCCCAAATCCTGATATTGCCAGGAACCTCTGGCTCCGCCCACGGCATCCGATCCGTCATCCACAATGACATCTCCCGTGATTTCCCTGATGCCCGCTTCCTTTACTTTAGACGTCCACTGGGCCAACAACGCAGTCAGATTGGAGTCATTGAAGTGACGACTTGCCAATGTTGGATCTCCTCCACCTACAAGAACTAAATCCCCCTCCAAAATGCCTTCTTTGATCTCGCCCCGATAAGCAAGGGTTGTTTGAAATCTAAAATCGGGCCCCAGGATAGCAAGAGCTGCTGCCGTGAGCGGAAGCTTCATCGTGCTGGCTGGAGCGACAGACCTCTCCAGTTGATAGGAGGCGACAGGGCTATTCTTGGTAAGGTTATAGACGCCTATCCCAAGTGTAGCATGCTCTACTTCTGGAGCTGAGAGCAGGACGCGAAGTGCATTCTCAACCTTTTCGTGTTGTGCAGCGATGTCCGCGAGAAAGAAGCACACTCCCACAATAAGACCTACCCATTTCATTTGCTGGAGTTGTAGGCCAAGTGGAACAAAGCATCTCCCTTATGGACCACAGGAGTATTGTTGTGGCCAATGATAAAACTATCGCGTGTGGCAAGTACTGCCGATCGAGACCTGCCCTGTGGATCGAATATGCTGCCTAACGGTTCTCCCTTCCTAACCTGGGTTCCAGACTTTTGGCTCCAGATAAACAATCCTGAAGTACTGGCTCGTATCCACGAAGTCTTGGCATAAAGCGAACTCTTCTTCTCATGTACTTCTTCGGTCGTCATGCCGTTCATCAGCATGACCCGCTTGATTCCTCGCAAAGCCTCATCAATAACATAGCCATCCAAACGCAAGGACTCTCCGCCCTCATAGACGATAATGGGCACTTTCATATCCCGAGCCACTTTGCGCAATGATTTCGGAATCAAGCCTTTTTCAATCATAATTGGAGCGTTGAATTGCTCAGCCAGCTGGCGGGCCTGATCATCCCTCCGGTTAAATCTTACTTGAGGGAAATTAAAGCGGTTATCCCCACCCGTATGCAGGTCGATGCCAAAATCAATGATGGGCAGCACGTTCTTGGTCAGCAAGTGGGCCACTCGCGATGCCAGGGAGCCACGCGAGGTCCCCGGAAAACTGCGATTAACATCTTTGCCATCTGGTACGTGCCGGGAAAAATTGATAAATCCATAGATGTTCAAGATGGGGATCACGATGACATTTCCTGCAACAACGTGATCAAAGATTTTCTGATCCAGTGCCCTACGAACAATTTCGATACCGTTAATTTCATCACCATGCATGCCCGCAAGCAGTAACATAGTCGGGCCGGGCTTTGTCCCACAGAAGATGTGCGTTTTCAAGTATAGCTTAGTCGCAGACGGCAGCTGTCCTACGTGCAAGTTCATCACCTCATATGACCCCTGGGCAATGTGCTTGCCCAGCATCGTTATCCCTTCAGCTTCCATGTCCCTCTCTTCTTTTGTTGAGCTGCTTTGTGTTTGCGTATGCGCTTTTCTAAGTAGTGAACGATCTCACCGGCTACATCTATACGTGTATATGTTTCTATGCCCTCCAGTCCGGGGGAAGAATTGACTTCTAAAACGAGTGGTCCTCGATTGGAGCGCAGAATATCTACCCCGGCTACATCCAGTCCGAGAATTCTACACACCTTTCTGGCCAGAAATCGCTCTTGCTCCGTCAGTTTTTCGATCCGTGCCGATCCACCCCGGTGCAAGTTTGATCTAAACTCGCCTGCCGCGGCCGTCCGCTTCATCGAGGCAACGACATGACCGTCTACTACCAGCGCTCGTATATCCGTTCCGCTGGACTCCGCAATAAATTCCTGAACCAGGACCTTGTGTTTCATCCGTTGAAAAGCCTCAATGGTGGAGACGGCATTGCTGAGGCTTTCGCTTAAGATCACGCCTAATCCATGCGTACTCTCCAACAATTTCACAATGGATTGTTCTCCAGGCATATCGTCGATCAATTGCTCATCGATCTGTACGAAATTGGGGAAAAGTGACTTTGGAACGTCGATGCCCTCGGCAGCCAATATCTGGAAGCATCGAAGTTTGTTTCGCGCCCTCAAGATGGCATCAGCTCGGGTCGTGCTGAACAAGCCCATTTTTTCAAACTGCCTAACTACATTGGTACCGGCGGTGGTGACCGAGCTCCCTATCCTCGGTATCACCGCATCATATCCTTCTAAAAGTTCTCCCTGATAGGATACCGAGAGTTTTCCCTGTTCGATAATGAGATCACACAGCAAGTGGTCGATGACCTTAGCCTGATGTCCACGGCGATAGCAGGCCCGAAGCAGGCTGCGAGTGGAATAAAGAGCTGAATTACGAGAAAGTATGAGAATGCGCATATACAGTATTATGACGAATCAAATCACATCAAGGTCATCTGATCACTAAATTAATTTAAAAGGAGAAGAGCACGAATCCAAGCCCGGTGCGAGAATCGGTATCTTGCCTAGATGAGCAGCACGACAATCCAGCTTAACAACAAAAAAACCGTCAATGGATGGGCCTTTTTTGATTGGGCAAACTCAGCCTATGCCCTTGTAATCACTACTGCCATCTTCCCCAACTATTACATGTCAATGACCAATGAAACCATCCGAGTGCTCGGTTTTGACATCAACAACAGTTCGCTGTACGCTTTCGCCATTTCCGGATCCTATCTCACCGTAAGTTTCCTGTTGCCACTCTTATCAGGGATGGCAGATTATAGCGGTCGACGCATGAGCTTTATGCGTCTCTTTACCTGGATAGGATCGCTGTCTTGCCTGATGCTCTTCTTTTTTACCAGTGCAACAGAAGTAGGGATTGGTCTGGGCTTTTTCATGCTGGCGACCATCGGATTTGAGGGTGGCAAAGTTTTTTACAATTCCTACCTCCCCCTTATCAGTTCTGAAGATCAATATGATCGGATTAGTGCCAAAGGATTTGCTTATGGGTATATAGGCAGCGTCATCTTACTGATGATCAATTTGGCAATGCTGCTCCATCCAGAATGGTTTGGGCTCCGTGACGGGGGATTGGCAGCACGAGTGTGTTTTGTCATGGTCGGGTTGTGGTGGATCGGGTTCGCCCAAATTCCCTTCAAACGTCTGCCACAGGAGATCAAACAAAAGCTGCAAGGAGCCCTTTTTCGTAGGGGGCTCCTAGAAATCAAGAGCGTATGGAAGGAGCTAAAACCACAGCGAAATATTCGCCGCTTCCTCATATCCTTCTTCTGCTATAGCGCTGGGGTGCAGACCGTGATCTTCCTGGCAGCCACCTTTGCAGAGAAAGAACTGCAGTTCGATGCTACCGAACTGATCGTCATTGTGCTGATCCTACAACTGGTGGCCATTGGCGGTGCTTATGCTTTTGCAGCATTGTCCAAATGGCGCGGGAATAAATTGTCGCTTATTGGCATGCTCTTGATTTGGATATCGATTTGCTTTATGGCGTATGGAGTGACGGAGAAGCTACAGTTCTACCTCGTGGCAGCCTTAGTTGGTCTCGTCATGGGAGGCATCCAATCGTTGTCTCGGTCTACTTATTCCAAATTGATCGAAGGAAATAATGAAAAAGCTACTTCCTACTTCAGCTTTTACGAAGTGCTCGAAAAGTTGGCAATCGTCTTTGGAACGGCCAGTTTTGGCTTCATTGATCAGATCAGTGGAGGCATGCGTAACAGCGTGCTGGTGCTCGCCATTTACTTCATCATTGGGTTGTTGATTCTACTGAGTGTACAGATCTCATCCAGAACCACTCCTCCCGCACTAACCACCAGCGACCCCTAAGCGGGTCAGCAATACAAATCAATCGTATACATACTCATAGCATCCTATATCCGGTTGCTGCGCATCACGAAGATTTTCCTCCAGATCACGACTCACACTAAACAGTGGTGTCGCCATCTCTTCGGCAATCGATAGCGAATCGAGATGATAATCTCCATTCGATTCATCCTCAAAAAGAATGGACCTATTCTCATCTGAAATGCAATTGGTACAATGATCAAAGAAATCGGGATATGCTCCCGGCTCCAACAACTCATCTACCTTCACAATACAGTGGTCAAAGTTGTACCTAAAAAATTCGGGCTCGTCTGGGACGCCGTTGACAAAAGATATCTCGTCTCGGCTGGATCCGGTTATGATGGAATTGACAAAATTTAGGGCAAGCGGAGCAGCGACCGGTCGATCACAAACCTGAGGATCGTCAAGGCATGTAAAATTGCTGGCCCGGAGTGCTTCCGTACTTGTACCAATATTGTCCAACGTACAGTAATTGAAGTTATAGCTCCCACCAAGTATCACCGTCAGATTATTACCACCACTGCTGTGAAGCAATGTGTTCTCTGCTACTACATTCGCTCTATAACCGACCATTGCACTGGAGCTTGTGTTGAAAATTTGAGAATTGGTTACCGTCAAATCTGCCAATGAATCTACATAGACTCCGATAATGCTATTCTTGATGATGACATGATTCATTTTATTGCCCCTGCTCAGATTATCAAAATGAATCCGACCCCATTGTCCACCTACGTCATCAAAGCTATCTTCTAGTCGATCTCCTTGAAAAATCACCGGATTATCTACTGTGCCCTGGGCCTCGAGCCTCGCATTCTTCAGAAAAAACAAAATGCCGTCGCTGTAGCGACTCCCATCTGGCAGCTGGCCAAAACCCCCATGGATGTGCACCCGGGTACCCGGGGGCAGGGATAGGGTACAGCTGTCAATGACGAGTACCCCATAAATCACGTAGGGTCTTGGATCGTCCCATGTCCAGGTATTAAGATCACAACTGATAAGACGTTGTTCTCCTGCAGCAAATCGGTTGGGCAGATAGTTGGCATTTTGGCCCCAGGCTTCAAGAACCACTTCTTGTCTGTTGCCATTGGTCTCAAAGGAAATCCGTTGATTGATGACGAAGGGACTAACCGAAGTAGGCTGATCCGGATCGACTGTGACCTCCACAAATATCCAAATGCTATCATTAGGGGGAATTTCAATGTCCGTTGCGACATTTCCGGGTATGCCGTCCACATTCATTCTAAAGAAGGTTTCAGACTGCTCGAGTTTGATATTGGAGATTCGCACAAACTTTTCCTCCGTATTGCGTACCCGGAAGCTCCGTGTGGCACTGCCGACCGAGGTAAACACGGTATCAAAGGACAAGGTATCCAACGAGAATTCAAGCCGGACCGATTGATCCTCAGTAAACTCAATCTTTGTGCACGCATTGCCCCAAAAAAGAAGCACCCCCAGGCACATCAGGAGCAAGAAACTGCAGTAAGAAAAGCGGCGTGTCATGAGGCAAATGTAGTCATCCCGACCAAAAACGAAATGGGTTCCGTAATAGTGTGTCTGACATGTCCTCAGCACTACCCTTTTGCACTCAGATTTATCCTACTTTTGCCCGCCTTGAGCATGGCCTCACACAAATGATCATTGACGTCGTCATACCGGCCTATAATGAAGAAGAAAGTATTCCTTTCGTCTTAGCGGACATTCCGAAGCAGTTGGTTCGCCATGTGTTTGTGTGCAACAATGCCAGTACGGATGAGACTGCAGACCGCGCACGTAAGGGAGGAGCGATTGTGGTAGATGCTCCTACACCAGGATATGGCAATGCCTGCTTGCAGGGACTGGCGTCCATTGCGGAGATGGAGCAGTCCCCTGACATCGTGGTCTTTCTAGACGGCGACTATTCGGATCATCCGGAAGAGATGCCTCAAATCGTCGAGCCCATCTTGAATGGCACGCATGACTTGGTCATTGGCTCACGTGCGTTGGGTCCGATGGAAGCAGGAGCCATGCAACCGCAACAAATCTTCGGAAACTGGCTGGCAACAAACCTCATTCGGTTATTCTATCGTTATTCATTCACGGACCTGGGGCCGTTTCGGGCCATCCGATATGAGGCCTTGTTGGCCCTTGATATGCGAGACCGAGACTTTGGCTGGACCGTGGAAATGCAAGTGAAAGCTGCAAAACACAAACTGCGCTGCATGGAAGTACCGGTTACCTATCGCAAACGAATCGGAGTTTCGAAGGTATCTGGCACCATCAGGGGCACCATACTTGCCGGACATAAGATACTCTGGACCATATTTAAACTTCTATAAAGGATGACCATCGTTTACTATACATTGCTGGCCACCTATCTCTTAATTCTTGTGTACATCACGCTGTACTGCCTCATGCAATTTCAGCTTTTGTACCACTATCGGCGCCAATCTGCCTCACCTGCTGCGGGCAGCGACTCAAATGAGTCCCATGAAGTGCCATTTGTCACGGTTCAGTTGCCCATTTACAATGAACAGTACGTCGTCGAACGCCTAATTGACAGTGTATGTGCCTTTGATTATCCCAAAGATCGATTCGAAATTCACATCTTGGATGATTCGACTGATGAGACCGTAGACATTGTGGCCAAACACATCCAATCGTACCAGCAAGCAGGTTTCAACATTGAACAAATCAGACGCAAAGACCGACGTGGATATAAAGCAGGTGCTCTTAAAGATGCCATGGATAAGGCCCGAGGCGAGTTTATGGCCATTTTCGATGCTGATTTTACGCCAAATCCCGACTTCCTGAAAACGACCATACCTTACTTCCAAGATCCAAATGTGGGAGTAGTACAAACTCGTTGGGAACACATTAACAAGAACTACTCTCTCATCACGGAGTTGCAGGCGCTCCAACTTAACGTACATTTTACCATCGAACAAAAGGGCCGGAGTGCCGCAAACTTCATGCTGCAATTCAATGGCACCGCCGGTGTGTGGCGTAAGTCCACAATTGCTGAAGCGGGAGGTTGGCACGATGACACCCTTACCGAAGACCTCGATCTAAGTATACGAGCTCAACTCAAAGGATGGAAGATCCGATATCTAGAGGAAGTCGGATCCCCAGCTGAGCTTCCGGCAGAAATGAACGGCCTAAAATCACAACAGTTTAGATGGATGAAGGGAGGAGCAGAAACAGCTCGCAAAATGCTGCCCGTGATATGGAAATCGGACTTGCCTAAGGGAGCAAAGATTCATGGTACACTGCATCTACTGGCCAGCACCGTCTTTGTATTTGTTTTTGCACTTGGGGTCTTGAGTGTACCCCTTTTAATCGCTCTGCAATCGCTGGGTTTTGACGGAAGCATGTTTTCCTTCTTTATCATCGGCACGCTCTCCATCATTTGTGTGTATTTCGCTGCCAACGTTCGCAACCAGCACACGAGTCCTCATGATGGATCACTGGGACGACAGATCGTCAAGTTCGTATTTATGTTTCCCATTTTTCTCGCCATGTCTATGGGACTGTCCCTACACAATTCCGTAGCCGTCATACAGGGATGGCTGGGAAAAAAGAGTGCTTTTGTCAGAACCCCAAAATTTAACATTAAGGGCTTACAAGATTCCTTTCGCAAGCGCGCCTACTTTTCGGGAAGGCTTAGTTGGACCACCATAGCCGAAGGCGTGATGAGCCTCTACTTCGCGGCAGGCATATTTTTGGGCGTCTATATTGAAGACACATCCCTGATTCTTTTTCATGGCCTTCTGGCAGCGGGCTACGGAGCTATTTTTTATTTTTCCATTAAGCATTTGTCCATAAAGTAGCCGTTATTTGAGACTTCTGATTTCCATTCTGTGGATTTGCACGACCGCCATCTTGGTCTACATTCCATCGCAGAGTGATTTCCTTAAAATTTCCCTTCCGTATACGGTACTCTTTGGCCTTTATCTGTTCTCATACCGGTATTTTCGAAGCCATTCCGACGTCCTCTTCTTGATTTTTCTCAGTGTTGTGGTGCGATTCGTGACGGTATTTGCCTTCCCAAATCTATCCGACGACATCTATCGTTTTCTTTGGGATGGACATTTGCTCAATGATGGCATCAATCCCTTCTTGTATACGCCTTCCGAATGGCTAAGTGTAGGTAACGCCAACGAAGCACTTTCAGCGCTGTACCCGCGGCTTAATTCACCCGAATACTACTCCATCTACCCCCCCGTCTGTCAAGGCTTGTTTGCCTTTGTGACATGGCTATTTCCCACCAGCCCTTACTGGGCATCTGTTGCGCTCAAGTTGGTGTTTCTATTCTCTGAAATCGGGACCATCTACATTTTGATGAAGTTTGTTCAACAGCTTGGACTACCGCTCAAACGGGTCTTGCTGTATGCCCTTAATCCCCTTATTATCGTAGAACTGTGCGGCAATCTTCACTTTGAAGCGATCATGATTTTCTTTATGATCGCCGGTCTGTGGTTTTTTGCTCGAAAACGACATATGTTCTTTGGTATCTTATTCGGACTTTCTATCCTGACCAAACTCTTACCCCTAATGTTTCTTCCTTTCCTTCTCCTTCGCGCACATTGGAAAAACATACTGGTGGGATTTGGGGCCATTGCCATCACACTATTGGTCGGCTTTTCATCACTGATCGATCTCACTGTTGTTGAGAAATTTGCCAGCAGTTTGGATCTGTACTTCCGTAAGTTCGAATTTAATGCTAGCATCTACTACTTGGCTAGAGAAGTAGGCTACTGGTATCGAGGATATAACATGATCGCCAGCATTGGGCCCTGGCTGTCGGTGATTGCGCTAGTGGCGATATTATCACTCGCACTATTTGAAAGAAAACGCACCATGCGCACATTCTTTGAGTCCGCGTTGCTTGCTTTCACCATCTATCTATTGTTGACTACAACCATTCATCCATGGTACCTGGCGCTGCCCATCGTGCTGTGCATCTTCACGCGTTTTCGGTATCCTCTTTTTTGGTCGGGACTGATTACACTCACCTACATCAATTACTGGGGAGATGGCTATCACGAAAGAATGGGCATCGTGGTCCTTGAGTACATCTGCGTACTCACCTTGCTTTACCTGGAAGTCTTTAGGGTGCCAATGGTGAGGTCGTTGGCCATACGATTCCTACGGTTCTTTCGATCTCTGCGCCCTTAGAGGCCTAACAAAAAAAGCCACCTGATTGGATCAGGTGGCTTCATCTATGTTTTTATCTGAGCTTTCCTAGTAGCTCCAGAGATCATGTTCAAAATTGAAGAGCTCTTGCTTGATTTTTTCCGATTCCAGCAGCCGCTGCACTCCCGAATTCAGATCCTTTCCAGCCAATGAAGGAATATCGACCAGTCGCGCATCATCAACATTTGATTCCTTGTAGATGTAGGAGGAAAAGATTCTCATCTCAAAGAGGTCTTCCCAGGACAATGGATTGGCATCGTTTCCGGAGATATAGGCCTTGTGTCGTGCCAGGAACTCGCGTGAGCTCGGATAGTGAATCCAAAACAGGGGTTGTTCAAATAGGAATTCTCCATTGTCGTCGTACTTATCAATGACCGGTGAGATGCCCATGATGCGAACCATAAATTTGGAGGACTCCTCATCAAAAAACCAGATCTCCTTCACGCGAAATCGCTTTACATCCTCGGGATTGATCTCATTCGGCACCAATTTCATCTCATCCTCGAAAGTCTCAGGATTCGTCACAAAGACCGTATCTACCCGGTACAAAATCTCCTGAATCTGATCCGCGCCCATCAGATTGGTAAATTTTTCGTCTGCATATGCCGAAAGATCACCCTCGCTCACACCATTCATCAAAATGGAGAAGAAAGGCATGATGGGATAAGAAAACGTTCGGTTGATTTTTTCTCTGATGTCCAAAACCCGCCAGATTCTCTTTTCCCAGAAGAGATCAGCCTCCCGGATCGGGTCATAAGGCAGTACCATCCGTTCTTTCAAAATACGCTTTGGCACGATGTCATCCAGAGGAGTGATCATAATTTCTTCTACCTCTTCGGGCTCAGATGATTCCGTCAATATTTCTTCTGCGATCTGAGCATGCAATTGCAATGCCCCCCCTAAAAAGATGGCGCAGATCGTCAAGATTTTGATATGTGCAGCTTTCATGTACATCTTACTTTATCCGCACCACCATATTGGGCAGTGGGCGATTAGCGACATCTCCAGGGCAGCGACATTTAATTCCCTCAAAGAGAAAAATATCACCTGGTTTCGCTTTCATTTGAATGTTCTTGGTATTGGCGGTAAAACTCCCTCCCTTATTGACGCTTGTCTCTGGATCCTGGCGCTTGGCCGAACGGTAAAAGTTAAAGCCTACAATGTTGCATCGGGCATCAAAGTCAAAGCCTTGCAGTACAGGAATCAATGCTCCCTGTGCTTTAAATTCCCCATTGCCCATTGAGGTGGGTTGCTTACCGGAAAGGGTCACGATCGGATCAGGAATACGCTTCACGCGAAAATCCTTTGAAACGGAGATACCGGGAGCCGATACATTGATCTTGGCAAATTCTCCTTTGCGTGTTTGCTTATTCACATTCACTACAAAACCTCCATCCTTGCGGCTGATGGTTCCTCCCCCAGCACCGCTCATACTGACTTTCATGTCATTGCTCGAAATGCCGGCAGCGGATATCTCCACGGGATTTTCCACTCCTATGTAGAAGACATTCATCTTAGTTGGAGATACAGTAACCGATCTTTCTCCCACCTCATACTCAAAACTATTGGTGTACGTCTTGACCTCGCCAGTAGTGGGATTGGTAGTGGTAATTTCTGCATTGTATCGTTTGATCCCAACGGAACTGGCCGGAGCGCGCCATTTTGCTACGCCATTCTCATCTATGGTTGCGGGGCTTCCGTTGATGCGCATGCTAATGCCTGTATTCGAGTTGGCAGAAGCAGAGGCACTAAGGAAGACATCCGTCTCGAAGGTTTCCCCTTTGATGACATAGGATTTCTTAGGCGCTGAGACGACTGTAAATTGGTCCAGAACAATTTCTTCTCCTCCAACCTTTCCTTGTAAGTAGTTTAGGATCGCCGCTTCCGTCGCTTTGGCATCATTCTTAAACTTGCTAAATATCGGCATGGTTGCTGCCAGGGGCATCTGCCGAAAGTTAAAGGTTTCCCAGTTGGTGTTCTTCTTGGTGTTGGCTGAGTTTCGCCAGGTCTCATCGTCGATGCCCATGGCGATCTCTCGTTCAAAAGCCGCCTTATCTTCATCATCAATTAACTCCAGGAACTTGGTGCGGTATTCCATCACCTTTTCCTTTAACTCAGCACCTTTCTTATCATCCTCCACTAAATAGCGGGTGGTGATGTCCTTGTCTTTCTTGCCCTTAAGTTCCTTAACCCCCTTAACATCACGATAATCACCATCATCATGTACGCCATTGGCGTCACCAGACTGATCGATCATATGATCAACAATCCCGTCGATGTAGGTAGTGAATTCTCGGCTAAGTTGGCGTGCTGGATCTACGCGCTCTGCATACTTTTCCAGCTCTTTTGTTTTTTTTGCCCTTTCCTTAATGATGTCTGGCAATTTTGCATTGGAATCATCCAAAGCTTTATTGCTGGATTTCAACCCCTGGTCAACGACCTTGAATGCGTTGAATATCTCAGCGGACACATTGAGCGCCAGTAAGGCAGTAAGTACCAGATACATGATGTTGATCATGAGCTGGCGCGGTTCCTTTGGTATCGACATACGTGATTCTACTTACTAGTGATCCAATTGAATTATCCTCGGGGAGGCGCCATTGCAGTGAGCATGTTGCCGTATACCGTATTCAGCGAGCTCAAGTGCTTATTTAGGGAGTCCATATGCTCCTTGTACTGCTTGGTATCATCTACCGTATCCGTCAATTCTGCCATGGCTTCATTCAACTTGGTGTAGAAGTTATTCATGGTCTTAACTTGCTGAGCCGTCTGGCTGAAGTCAACTTCCTGAAGTGCCTTTAAAGAACCCAGGCTGGTCTTCATTCCACGCAGTTCTTCAAGCATTCCATCCAGTTGTGTTTCTACCTTCTCTCCGTCTAGTCGACGTACTGACGGTGCAGTGGACTGCGCAGGGCCATCGGTAAGTGGGGTAACATTTGCATTGTAGTCCGAAAGTCCAGGATACAATTTGTCCCAGTAGTAATCTTTTTCCGGAGGAATGATGCCGAGGATCAGGAACAAGAATGCTTCGGTTACCAAACCAACGGTAATCATGGTACCACCCCATGGTTCGCTATTGATTTTGCCCAATGCACCCATCATAACAAGTGCGGCCCCTACACCGATAATGAGGTTCTTTAGGTATTTGAACCAAGGTTTCTTATGGATTGCCATTTCTTATCAAGAGATTTTAAATTTTCGCAAATAGTAAAAGTGTGCTTCTTATACGACGCATTGGGACTTATTAGTGCCTTGGGCACAAAAATTACCGGTTAAATGTAGGGTTGTGTGAGGCTGCCTATCGACCACCTCTGAAATCATTGAGCGAACGACCTTGGTATGGTAGAATACAACGAAATCCTATATAGGATTTGGACGTATCCTGGTACTCCCAATGTCGGGTATTGACGCGGAGGAAATACCCAATGTCTTTCCATGAACCGCCACGGATCACTTTTCGCTTAAAGGCCTCGGGGTCGTCCTCACTTGCCTCGTAGGTAATGTCTGGATTAAGATCGTGCATAAATCCATATGCATTCTCTACAAAAGCCGTGCGAGTCCATTCTGAGACGTTACCGGCCATATTGTACAGACCATATCCATTGGGATCATAAGCATCTACAGGCAATGTGTATTGTCCACCATCCTCTGGATAATTTCCGCGACCTGGCTTAAAGTTTGCCAACAGGCATCCCTTGGCATTGCGTATATACGGATCACCCCAAGGATACATGGCATTTTGATTGCCGCCACGAGCAGCATATTCCCATTCTACCTCTGTCGGCAGTCGGAATTCATCGTTAAAGCTGTTTTCTCGAGAATTGTTCCAGAGTGAGCTTCGCCAGTTGCAGAAGGCATTTGCCTGAGCCCAAGTCAATCCAACTACTGGATAATCATCATAAGCAGGATGAGAAAAGTAGTTCTTGGCGATGGGATCGTTGTAGCTATAGGAGAAGTCCCTGATCCAGCAAAGTGTGTCGGGGAAGATATTCAACTTAAATTTCTTGATGAAAGAGCTCCGCGGAGATCTTCCTCGGTCTCGGGCTGCCGCCTGAAAGTCCATCCACTCATAACCGTAGACCAATTGCCGTGCATCGAGTTCTCGTTTTGTACCGACCATGTCATCGCCAGAATAGTACATGTCTTCTAACGTCTCGTCGGACCAATCTATATCGAGCTCCCAATCAATGCGTTCATTGCCGTAGTCGTCTTCGTAGTAGTCTCCCATGATGGAATGCGCAATGGAATCCCTCACCCAGTGTACAAACTGTCGGTACTCGTTGTTGCTGATTTCAGTTTCATCCATGTAGAAACCTTGAAGGGAAATTGTCTTGGGACGGGATATATAGTAGCGACTAATGTCTTCATCTCCACTGCCCACCTGAAACGTTCCAGACTTGATATAAGCCATTCCAAATGGGATCTCTGCTTTCCACTTGGGACGATCAGGTACACCAGTCAATTCACCAAGGCCTTTGCCACTTTTTCCGCATGATGGCAGGATCATAGACATGACCATCAAACCAAGGAAACTAGCGAGTATCTTATTCATATTTTGAGTCAATTTGCAGCGTGCTCCTATCTAAAAGGCCCCAAAGATATATTCAATAGTTCTTTTATTCAAAGCCCACGCCGAACCTACGTCGGCGAACACATATCGCTAACGTCAACATTCTTGCCAATATTCTGTCTTGAAATAATTTTAATGCGGTTTTTGTACAATCAAAATCTGGGGTTATAGATGATTCTTTCGGGCCTGCCTTGTCCCAGTGGCTTGTTTAGGTTGTAACTTACGAGAAGTTCATGTGTGCCATCAGAGAACAAACGAATGTCTGAAAGGGTTGCGTCATAGGCATAGGCAATACTGAGATTGGCACTAATGCGTGTTCCCAAAATCACCCCAATGGCATCTATCGTATTGGCACTGTAGCCTCGGAAAGCCAACCCACCGAAGTACAAGTCTTGGTAGACGACGCGAGCAGAAAGATCGATTTGCGTCTGAACCAAATCTGATTTTATCAAAAGTGCCGGAAGCACCTCAACAGCCTCGTTGTACTGATAGCTGTACTCTGCAAAAAAATAGAAGTTGCGCTTGAGCTGAAAACTAGTTTCTTCTTGATTGTTTAGAGTGATCGCACTTGCAAAAGCTTGATCAACAGAAAGACCTGCTTCCAAAAAATCGTTGGTAAAGTAGACACCCAGAGACATCGCTGGAGCCAGTCCCGATCCCCGTGTGCTCGATAGTATAGGGTCATTGTGCTCGATAGTATTCCCTTCATAAATGCCATCGGGAGCTCGTAACAAGCTGCCATCGATGCGAAGCTGGTTTATTCCCAAACCCAAGCCGCCGGAAAAAAGACCCAGATCAGTCTCCAGGACATAGTTAAAAGAGAACTCTGCACCAAGCATTTGCTCTACGCCAATTTGATCTCGGTAAATCTTCACGCCTACGCCACCATTGGCTATGTACAGGGGCATATGCGCATTGATGTGTTGAAAGCGAGGTTGACCAGGAAACTGCTGCCACTGGGTCTTGACGAAAGCATTGACACTAAGGGAAGCATCCATGCCCCCATAGGCTGGGTTCATGTTGTATTTGTTCATCACATTCATGGTAAACTGCGGAGCCTGCTGCCCATATAATAATTGGCCAAGCAGAACAAGCAATAGAATAACACGAACCTTAAGCATCATATACTACAACGTATGGATCTTGCGAAACGACTCCCTACTAATCGAATACAAAATTAGTGAACCAGAGGAGACACATCTAATATTCGGTAAATAGATGCGGATAAACAACCCATGGAGTTGCCGAGGATGTTAAACTTCAATTTCCAGGCCATCATAAGCGAGGCGGATGTTGGCCGGCAATGTGCGTTCTACCGCTGCATGGAGGCCCATCGAATGACTCATGTGGGTGAGATACGTTATGCGGGGACCTATTCGCTCACTTGTCTCGATGGCCTGCTCCAAATTAAAATGGGAATGATGACTTCGATGATGCAACGCATTAAGGACTAGCACACGAGATCCCTTCAATGCCTTATACGTCTCTGAAGACAGTGCATTTGCATCTGTAATGTAGCTAACGTCGCCTATGCGAAAACCCAACACATCCAGCGAACCATGATGAACCAAGAAAGGCAAAATGCGGATACCCGATATCTCGACAGGAGCAAATGGCTCCAAAGGATGGAGGTCAATCGTCGGAGCCCCTGGATATGGTTTCTCAGCAAAGATGTAGGCAAAGCGCGTCTGAATCTCGGTCAGGACGCGAGGCAAGGCAAAGAGGGGAATTGAAGACTTCTGCTTAAAGTTGTACGGGCGCACATCATCGAGACCAATTACATGATCATTGTGCTCGTGCGTAACAAACACTGCATCGAGGCGGCTCGTCCCGGCCGCCAACATTTGGGCACGAAAATCAGGTCCGACGTCCAATGCGATGTTTGCATTGTCGGACATCAAAAGAGCAGCTGTACGAAGTCGAAAATCTCTGGAATCCTTAGAATTACAGACGTCGCATGTACAACCCAGAACCGGAATGCCTTGAGAAGTACCCGTGCCCGTAAGCACAAGTTTCACGGAGCAGCAGGGGCTTGTTGCTCCAGACTCCGGTAGAATTTTTGGGACTTTTCAGATAGAAGGTCAGGATCAACCTCAATCTGGTGGAGGAGGTCAATCATGGTCTGAACTTTCCCCTGCACATCAAAAAACCGGTTAACCACAACTATTTTCCGCTCCTCCAAGAGGCAGTAGCCCGATTTAAATGTTCCTTTCTCAAACCGCACCTTATATCCGAGTTCCGCATAGATCTGCGTGATCTTGTCGAGGGTTGTTTTTGTGTATTTTGCCATACTACAGTCGAGGGCGAAGGTAAGCCATCAGAAGATGAAAACCATGATAAACATTATAAAGTTCTCTATATGTCTTGGCTTGTTCCTACCAGCAATGATGCTTAAGGGGCAAACATTTTCTGCTGCGGTCATAGCCGGTGCAAATGCCGCACAGGTCAATGGAGATCTCCTGGCTGGCTACAACAAACTCGGAATCCATGGCGGACTTCGCGTTTCCGTCGAGGTAGCAAACAAGATAGACGGTGCCCTTGAACTATTGTTCTCACAGCGAGGAAGCCGGTCGTCTATTGGATCAGGTGATCCCCGCAAGATGCACCTAAACTATGTGGAAGTCCCTCTGTTGATAGGGTATCGTGATTGGCCTAATGAAGACTATCATCGAATGCTATTTGAGGGCGGGCTCTCATATGGACGACTGATCAGCAACACCGTCAGTCTGGCCGGTATCGAAGACTCCGTAGACGAGTTTAATCCAAACGACGTGTCATACCTATTGGGGGCCACCTACTTTGGAAGCAGTCGCGTGGGATATTCCTTTCGATACACCAATTCGCTAAATTTTCTCTTAAATGATCGCGAAAGGCCGGAATTTGGTCGCTTGCGCAGCTACTTTTTAAGTTTTCGGATCCTTTTCTACTTATGAGTAAAGCAGTACCACCAAAAGCAGTCGTTGATCTGGGCACAAACACCTTTCACATCCTGATCTTTCGGTATGCAGATGGAAAACTGCAAACCATCCTGAAGGAAAGAATCTTCGTAAAACTTGCGGAAGGGGGAATCGGCGAGATATCGAAGTCGGCATTCGCCCGTGCATTGGCTGCGATGAAGCGATTTCGCGGCCTTATGGATAAGCATGAGGTCCGGGATTATCGGGCGGTCGGAACTGCTGCCCTTCGTAGAGCATCTAACGGCGCACAGTTGGTGGAAGAAATCACCTTACACACAGGCCTTAGTGTCGATATTATCGACGGTAAACAAGAAGCTGAATACATCTCTCTGGGTGTCCAGCAGCTGATGGATTCCAGTGCAGCCAACATGGTGATGGACATCGGTGGCGGAAGCGTTGAATTTATCGTCCGCGAAGACAAGAAGATAAGATGGCTGGTCAGTCTGCCCATTGGGGTTGCAGTCTTATACGATCGATTCCATGAAGGCGATCCCATCGCTTTGGAGGAAGAGCAAAAATTGCGGTCATTTTTACGCCAACACCTCTCCACATTGGCTCCTGCATTAAAGGAGCATCAGCCAACCATGCTGATTGGAGCTTCTGGGACCTTCGATGTCATGGCTCTCCTCCTGGGAGCAGAGGGGCATCCGTTTGTTCAGGTGACCTCCTCATCCATGCACACTCCCTTACAGGACATCGTCAAATCGACCAAAGAAGAGCGCCAACAAAACCCTTTGATTCCCGATGCTCGAGTCGATATGATCGTAGTAGCTGCTATCCTCATTCAAGAAATATTGGGATTTGGAGACTTTACAACGGTTGGAATTTCGCAATACGCTTTGAAAGAGGGCGTCGCCTATGACATGAATTTTTAGATTAGTCTAAATATATTTTTAATTTCAACTGTGGAACTTCTAGAAACCTTTCAGCAGGTCTGGGCCATTAGAGCACTTTTAGCCTCCATTATGGTAGGCATCATGTGCGGCATACTTGGGTGCTTTATTGTGCTGCGCAACATGGCCTTAATCGGTGATGCTCTTGCACACGCTGTTCTGCCTGGGATCGTGGTCGCCTTCGTGGTTGTGGGTTATTCTGCGATGGGGTTCTTTATTGGCTCTGTGGTTGCAGGATTGGTGACGGCAGTAGCCATCACCTGGATCCAACAGCAGGTCAATACAAAAAACGATGCTGCCATCGGGATTGTCTTTACGGCTATGTTTGCCCTGGGGGTCATTGGCATCTCTTGGATCAGTAAGAATCAAGGCGTGCATCTGGACCTTAAGGATTTCCTATTCGGCAATGTGCTAGGCGTCTCGGATCAGGACCTGTACATGACGTTTTTCGTGACCCTCGTGGTCATCGCCAGCGTCGTGGTTTTTTATCGACAGCTCTTCCTGTCTACCTTTCAACCTGTCATATCGGATGCCATGGGATTCTCCACCCGTCTCATCCACTACCTGGTCATGCTTTTGCTGTCCTTCGCCGTCGTTGCCTCACTGCGTACGGTCGGCGTGATATTGGTTGTTGCCATGTTGATTACTCCAGCATCTACTGCCTTACTGCTCAGCCAACGTCTTAAAAATGTCATCTTTCTAGCAGGCCTAATCGGCTTTCTTGCTGCCTTTCTAGGTCTAGTCTTTGCTATCCTACTGGAGACCGCGCCCGGTCCAGCCATGACCGTCGTCGCGACTATACTCTACCTCTTGGCCGCGCTGTTCTCCCCTACACGGGGCATTGTCCTCAACTACTTTAGAAGGCGAAAATTGCAGCGACGCATTCGCTTAGAGGATGTGCTAAAACAAACCATTCGACTGGACGAAGTGGGCAAAGTCAGTGTGGCCCAACTTAACGCCCGATTGGAGATTAGTAAGGGAAAACTGAGACAGCTGCTGCGCATATTAGAACAGCGGAAACTCCTAAATCTGTTCGATGAGAAGGAAATTTCCCTTACAGAAAAGGGTATTGCTCTGGCCAATAAGTTGGTCCGGGCACATCGCCTATGGGAGACCTACTTGGTAGATCAAGTAGGCCTGTCACAAGAACAAATCCATAACGAGGCAGAAAAGTATGAGCATTTTCTAACCGAAGAGATCCTCGATGAAGTTGATGCCGAACTAGGGTACCCAAGAAGGGATCCGCATGGCTCACCCATACCGCTAAAGGATGCGATGCTTAAACATGTTTTGGCACAGATGCACGTAAGCGATCAGTTGGAGATTGCAGCAGATCAAACCAGCAGCTCTGTATCTTCGGCACTTTGGAAGTTGGGATTGTTGCCCGGTAGTATTCTCACCATCACAGGCAAAAACAATACCTCAATCCGAATATCTGCCGGCGATGCTCAGCACGATATTGCATATGCACTGGCACAGAAAATCCATGTCCACCCCGTTTAAAACAGCGAAAGGGGATTACTCCTCTCCGTCAGACCCCATCTGATTTTCTTCCTGTAAGCGATCAAAAAGAGCATTTAACCGATACATCTCGTCCAGGGTATCATCCAAATAGAGATCGAAATCAGGGATCCTACGCATGTGCTTGCGTAGCCTCGATCCAAATTGCTGCTTTAGACGCTGATGATGATGTTCTAGATTAAGCAACACTTCTTGCTTATTGTCCGTGTTATAAACACTCAAATATATTTTGGCCAAGCCAAAATCCGGAGAGATGTAGACATTCGTGACGGTGACCAGCGCCTTATCATAGATGTAAGACCCCTCTGCCAGAAGAATGGCGCTAAACTGACGTTTGATCAGTGATGCTACTTGCAATTGTCGTTTTGTCTGCATGGATTGCGAAGATATCGAAGAATGCGCTGATATTTCAAGTGCTGCCTCGTCATGGAAATATCCATCCAAGGTTGTCCTTGCTTTTTGTGCTGCACGATGTAGCTTTGAGAACGTGTTTACGGACAAACTTGATCAAGAACTGACCTACCTCAAGGGGGTAGGGCCAACCAAGAGTGAGCTCCTCAAAAAGGAGCTGGGACTGGCCTCTATTCGAGACATGCTGATGGACTATCCTTTTCGATATGAGGATCGAACGTTAGTCACGCCCATTGCGGAGCTCAAAGGCGACAATCAAGTTGTACAATTACGAGGCGTCATAGAAAACCTGACGGTGGTAGGTGGCGGCAGGAAGAAGAGGCTCACCGGCAAACTACGAGATCAAACCGGCAAGGTAGAACTGGTCTGGTTTAGGGGCATCAAGTGGTTGAAAGAAAATCTTAAGACGAATACGCCCTACACCGTGTATGGACGTGCCTCACGATTCAGAAGTAAAATAAACATCGCCCATCCTGAAGTAGAACTTTACAATCCAAAGAAACCTTCCAGCACTACTTTCGTGCCGGTGTATCGCAGCACTGAACGGCTTAGCGCATCCGGGATGGACAGCAAGGGTCGACGAAAAGTCATGAAGGCGATCTTCGAGCAGCTATCGGCCAAGGATCTTCCAGAGCATCTACCAGAATACCTGGTGCGCAAAATGCGCCTTCTGCCCTATCACAAAGCCATCGCTACAATTCACTTTCCCGTAAATAGCAATGCTCTACTTGAAGCAGAACGGCGCCTAAAATTTGAAGAGCTGCTGCTGTTGCAGTTGGATGTGGTCAAACACTACAAGGCCAGAAGAATCACAGAGAATGGTCATGTATTTGAATCCATCGGGCCTCTTTTCAACACATTTTATCGAGATCACCTTTCTTTCGAACTGACCGGCGCACAAAAACGCGTGCTCAAAGAAATCAGGCAGGATTTCAAGACTGGCATCCAAATGAATCGATTGCTCCAGGGGGACGTAGGGAGCGGCAAGACCATTGTCGCGCTCATGGCCATGTTGATGTCCATAGATAATGGCTTCCAAGGATGTCTCATTGCTCCAACAGAGATTCTTTCACAGCAACACTTTCAGTCATTACAGAGCATTTGCAAGGGCTTGGATCTACGCATTGGATTGCTTACCGGCTCAGTGAAAGGCACGCACCGAAAGGAACTACTTAAATTGCTGCGCCTGGGAGAAATCCACATATTAGTCGGTACCCACGCCCTCCTCGAAGACCATGTACAGTACCAAAACCTCGGAATGGTGATCATCGACGAGCAGCATCGATTTGGTGTTGCCCAAAGAGCCCGTTTATGGGAAAAAGGCCGGGACAAAAAGCCCCATGTTCTGGTGATGACGGCTACACCTATCCCCCGTACGCTGCACATGACCATCTATGGAGATCTTGATGTTTCTACCATCGACGAACTTCCGCCAGGAAGAAAGCCGATTACCACGTTGCACAAGACGGAATATCACCGACCAAAACTGATCAAGTTCATCAAGCAAGAAATCACCAAAGGGAGGCAGGTATATGTGGTCTATCCACTTATTGAAGAATCTGCCAAGCTTGACCTCGAAGATCTCAATAACGGCTATGAAAAACTACTGCATCACTTTTCACCGCCGGAGTACCAGATCAGCGTGGTCCATGGTCGAATGAAACAAGAAGAAAAAGACTTCGAAATGCAACGATTCGTGGAAGGAAAAACCCAAATCATGGTAGCGACCACGGTCATTGAAGTGGGAGTTAATGTCCCCAATGCCAGCTTGATGATCATTGAGAACAGCGAAAGATTCGGTCTTGCCCAACTTCATCAATTGCGTGGAAGAGTGGGCCGTGGTGCAGAGAAATCGTATTGCGTGCTCATGAGCAGCTATCGGCTCTCGGAAGAAGCTAAGGAGCGGCTGAGTACGATGGTACGCACTCAAAATGGCTTTGAAATTGCGGAAGTTGACCTCCATTTGCGCGGGCCTGGCAGCATCGAAGGAACACAGCAGAGTGGACTTCCAATGTTGCGCATCGCACACCTAACACGGGATCGTGAGATCATGCTTACCGCCAGAAAGATTGCAGAGCGGATTCTTGACCAGGATCCTGAATTGGATGCTGCACATCATGCCAAACTAAAGCAGTATTTAAAAAAATATACAAAGCGGTCACGCGATTGGAGTCGCATCAGTTAATGGGTTTTCGAACCTTCTCCTTGCGGAGAATGAGATTCGAACAAGGACCCATGTCTGATCGCTTTAAAAGGATGTGGAGGCATCTCCATCCGTGTTCTGGAGCCATTCATAGATTTTCTTCTCCCTTGAGGAATTCTTTACCTTGTTGTCTTCGTTTATCCCTAAATGACTACGCTATGGCTAGGAAGTACAAAGTAACCGGTTGCGCCAAATTCTTTTTTGTGATCATCATTCTCGCCCCACTTGCCTACATTGGTGCATCTTACTACAATGGTCAGGATCCTTTTGACACCATCAGCAATATATTCGGATCTGATGGAGACCGGATAGAACAAACCGATCAATCAGACGAGCTACAGGCGCGTATAAGGGACCTCGAAAAACAACTTGCCGATTGTCAGGAAGACAATGCGGGGAATTAGCAGAGTTCTCTTAAAAAGTCATTTCTTTGCGCGGTAAAAACAGTAGCAGAAATGATTAAGATCCTTGCCAATGACGGCATCCATCCAGCCGGACAGGAAATGTTGGAAGCTGCCGGCTTCCAAGTCAATACAAATAAGATCGCCCAGGAAGACCTGATGGAACAGCTTCCTTCCTACGACGTCGTATTGGTTCGAAGTGCCACTAAGATTCGGGAATCGCTGATTGACGCCTGTCCAAATCTTAAGATCATCGGTCGTGGAGGGGTTGGTCTGGACAATATTGATGTTGACTACGCTAAAGGAAAAGGCATTGCCGTATACAACACTCCAGCTGCATCTTCAAGATCGGTAGCCGAGTTGGTCCTAGCACATATGCTGACCCTTAGTCGATCGCTTCATCTGTCCAATCGACAGATGCCGGCTCAAGGGAATACCGAGTTTAAGGCGCTAAAGAAATCATATGCCGCGGGTTCTGAGCTGCAGGGCAAAACCTTGGGCATCATTGGATTTGGCCGCATCGGCCAGCAAACTGCTTCGCTGGGCTTGGTCATGGGCATGAAAATCTGTGCGGTAGACCCCTTTGTCCAAGAAGCACAGATCGAAATGGCGCTGCAACATGGCAGCACGGTATCTGCGACAATAGCTACTGTAAGCATGGACGAGATGTTGAGTACATCAGATTATATCTCATTGCACGTCCCCAGCACTGAACGTCCTATAATTTCCAATCAGGAAATTCAGAAAATGAAAAATGGGGTCATCATCGTAAATGCTTCACGAGGGGGTACCATCGATGAAGATGCGCTCCTGCAGGGACTTCAGAGTGGAAAGATTGGTGGTGCCGGTCTTGATGTATTTGTCGGAGAACCCACTCCCCGACAGGAACTGCTGCAGCACGCTAAAATATCCGTCACACCACATACAGGAGCATCGACGGGCCAAGCACAAGCAAACATCGGAACAGAGCTGGCGGAGAAGATCATCGCCTACTACAAAAATCAATAGTCCATTCTTCGCCATATTTAGCTCTACAAGATCTTATACGCGGAGCCAGTCAAAACGAGACCTTTTCTACTGAGGATCAGGAAGGATGGCCAGTAGCTCGATATCAAACATCAAGTGCTCACCAGGCGCCACCAAAGTGGTGAAGCCCTCTTTTCCATATGCCAGCATGGAGGGAATGAGACAAACGCCCTTGGTCCCTACCGCAAACTTTCTTTGCAACAACTCATTCCAAGCCGGTATAACATTCCCCACGTAAAACTGGAATGGTTCTCCACGCTTCCGACTGGAATCGAATACCCGACCAGCCAGGTTAGAACCGGTATAATGGACCGATACATATTCGCCCCACTGAGGCAGCTCACCCTTCCCCACGGTATCCATCGCGTAAAGTATGCCCGGCTCGAGGTAATGCAAATCCCAGGAATGCTCCATGGCATGATCAATGATTTGATTCACCTCCTCTTCAAGGAGGGTGGCCGGATCAGCAACTAGATGTCCTGCCAATCTGCTGACAATGGCGTCAGTATCTCCTTTGGGCATCATCACCTCAAGGGACGTTTTGGGAGCACTTTGCTCTAGTCCATCGGCACAACACCAAAAGACAAGCGCCCAAATCAACCATGTACCTCTTTGCAAAAATCCCATAACGTATTGCCCACAAGGTTTTACCACACCTTGCTCGAGCATCAAGTTTCAAAAATAATCAGGACTTTGCGGCCCGGATGGTAGTATTCTCCTGGATCCAACAGGGAACACGAAAGGATTGCCCAGATTGCAGGTTTCGCTGAAAGATGTCTTCTTTGCTGGGCATATATTGAGCATATCGACCAATCCACTTATTGGCCTCTTCCGCTGCATTGGGGTCTATCTTCTTAGCGTAATTCCACTTGTCAATGGCCGGCCATACAACAATCTGGCTGTCCCACCCACGGCCTGGCCCACAAAGAGGGCCACTGGATGCGTACAGCCGTCCTATCAATAGGTACGGATCCCCCCAATTGGCTTTGAAGTTTGCCGCTTCGAGGGCAAATTTTCGCGCTTGAGAGAAATTCTTCAAGTGAGCATAATACACTTTCGCTACCAGGAGAAGGTAGTCTGCCTTCTTTTCGTTTTCAGTAGCGTTCTCGGCTGCTTCGCTAAATTTGATTACCGCTTCCTCATAGTTTCCTTCTCGCAAAGCGGCATAAGCAAGTTTAGAGTCTGAGGGCGCTGCTTCTACCTTGCAATGGGCATTGTACGCCTCCTGGATCTGTGCCAGGCGTGCATCATCCTTTTCACAACCTCCCCTCCGCAGCTGGCCATAGACCTGATTGATGATTTCGCAATTTTGAGGATCCGCTTCGAACTCACTGAAGTACTTTTCAGCATAATATTCGCAATCATAAAACCCCTTGACACCCTCAAAAGCTTCTAGCCGTTGCAGGGCATATTCGCTTATGATGTCCCATTGCGCTTTGTTCTTACCGCTTTCGTACCCTTTCTCAATTCGGGCTTTAATCAAATTGGTATACGCTTGTGCAGTAGCCATGTCCACATCACCATCTTGAAACTTACGGACCAGGAGGTCAGTGAACGGATTAAGTATGAAGAACTGGGCATCTTCTCCATCAGTGTCGATGGACTTTCTAAAGAGGGCAAATTTTTCATCTTCTGTGGCCCGGTCCTTATACTTATAGTACAGATCGAAAGCCTTTCGACCAGCCACATAGCCCACTTCTCCGTAGCATTCCTCTATTTGGTCATAAAAGGTGAAAATCTGGTCAATCTGCTCGTTTCTCTTTTCTGGATCGGTCTCTTTTCCAACAAAGTACTCGTATATCCGGATGCCATCTGCGTAGTGCGTGTTGCGCTTGCCATCAGCAGCTGGAGCGATCGTATAGGCGGTTTGCCAGTATGGAAACGCTTCATCGTATCGCTTCTCTCGCAGATAGTCCCGATAAATTACGTGGGCGGTCATCGCATCATCCCCCCGAGGGGTATCCGAAAATTTCGTACAAGAACTCAAAGTGGAGTCTGTACTCACTTCCGAAATCACAGGCTCTGGATCTGCGGCCACCAAGGTGGGAGCCTTGGGCGTACAACACCAGAGCACACATGCGACACACATCAAGGCCCCGAGGCCATTCACCGTCAACCTCATACGAATCAATTGTTGGTCAGTCGTGGGACTATCCCTTGATTACTCGTAAGGTGGTAGTCTCCCCTACCCAACAGCCTGTACTCATCTTATCTCCCGGCTTGTGCCCGCGCATAAACGCATCATCCTGAGTAGGAAGACTGCCATTATATCGGCTAAGTTTTCCGTCAACTTCTTCGGCCACTTCCGGATCGATGGATTTGGCATAGCGGTATTTATCCATGGCCGCTAAGATTACAATGCGTTGTCCAAAAGCATCTTTACCACAAGACTTGGCCGATTGGGCATACATATCACCAATGAGAAGGTATGGATTGCCCCAGTTGGGTCGTAACTCTGCCGCCTTTCGGGCGCTTGTCCTGGCATCTTGCAATTTCCCCATCTTCCGACCTTGGATCACTGCGATGCTAAAGTGATATTGAGCGCGCTTGTTGGCGTCTTCCTCATTTGCTAGAGCCTCTTGATACTTGGCAATCGCGCCTTCAAAATCTCCCTGCTTGTACAGATTGTTGGCCACAACACCAGGATTATTGGCTTCGAACTCAGCTTGCATACGCGCATTTTCTTCCGCCGCGTAAGCTTGGTAGACTCCTTCCAGCTGCTTCATAAATGGATCTTCCTTGTCGCATCCCTCTTGCAGCAACTTGTTGTACGTATATTTTACAATGTCTGGGTCATCAGGCTTCTCTTCATACTTAGGCTTGAGTTTGCCTTTGAAGTATTCGCAGTCAAAAATGTCACTTTCGATCTCTGCATACTTTGCCCTAAATCGCGCTTGTGTAGACTTGTAGTACTCTCCGTACTGATCATTGTTTTCAATATTCCACTCTGCGATTTCATCCAGTCTGGCATAAATCTGACGAGCCTTTTCGGCTTCCATTTTACCATTCTTAAACTGATGCACTACAATGTTCGCCAGCGGCTCAAACACGATATATTCCACCTCATTGTTTCCAGAAATGGACTGCTCGAGTGGGACCAGATTTGCCTCATAGCTAGAGTTCAGATCATAAAACATATCAAATCCTTTGCGTCCCATCAACTGATTGACTTTAGCATCATAACATGCCTGGTCGGCGCAACCTTTCAGCTTGATGCTTTGAGAAGCATAGCATGCTGCCGCTTGATCATAAAGTTGCACAATGGCATCCTTGTATTCTGCTTTTTGCGCATCGTCGGTTGCAGCCTTTAGTTTGTCTTTGAACAATTTGATTCCATCCATGTAATGAAAGTCTCTCATGCCATCTGCAGCAGGGGCGATGTCATAAGCCACCTTCCATTGATCAAATGCAAGTGCCATGTCCTTAATCTTCATAGCAGACCGATAGTTGCTATGTGCGTTTTCTGCCTCCTCCATTTTGGGAGATCCATTCCAAGTCTCGCACTGGGCATTGATGTCTGATGCCAGTCCAATGACCAGTAGTGCAGACATTAATAGAGCATAGGTCCCATTCCTCATAGCTAGTTGTATTTTCTTTTGTAAAACCATAGATTATTATTGAGTGTCACTCCCATCTTAAAAGTAAGTCGATTTTCGGTAATTGGAAGATCCCCACCGCGATTTGCATACTCTACTCCTAAGTTGATAAAGGAGATTTGTCGTGACAAGTATATGGGCAATCCAACGCCCACATTTAAAATTGTTTCCTTAATCTGTTGACCTTCGATGACTCTTGGGTCCGTTCCAAAATTCAGACCGAGCCGATATCGCATACGATGGTGATAATAGCGATACGATGCTTCATCGGGCACAAACTCGGCACCAATGCCTACTCGATATGTATTTTTTAGGGTTCCTTGCAGGACACTGCTCTCAAAGGATGACCAACCTGACTGAGAAAAATTGAAGCCCACGAGCCAACGCTGTCCTTTTCTCCATACCGCTCCAATTTGGAACGTCGCAGGTAGAGAACCGTTCTCTTTTGCCTCAGTACTGTAGCGGATGGTGTCCGTGCCTTCCTGACCACTGTCGATCAAATCGTCGGAGAGCCCACCCCAGGCGACCTGTCGGGTAGCCCGCAATCGATCCGTGATAGTAGTCAAAGCAGATTTGGTGCCTGCGGAAATTCCAAAGGTGATCGTATTAGCCAACCGAGGGTCGTCTTTTCCTTTGCCCTCACTTAGATCAAGGTCATATTGCGCGCCGAGATTCCAAAGAAAACCGCGAAAGCTAAAGTCATCGCGACTGTATATGTGATACGGAAACGCGATGGAGTTATAGAGGACGGATCGTTCCTGACGTATTTGTCCAAAGAGGTAGCTCAGTTGCAAGCCACCATAAAGATTTTTCCAGTGAAATCCGTTAGCCCAGGTGACCTGATTTAGTGCTCCACTGCCTTCAAACTCTCGCGTCACCGAGCCCACGTCCAGTACATCCTCCGTCAGACTACTGCTCGCATTGGTTCGCGAGTAGGGCTTAAGGGACATGTTCATCCCCCAGCCAAAATCGGTTGACTTTCGATCTAGTGCACGATTGAGTGGGCTGAAAATCGGAAAAGAGAGAGAGAGATAATTCAATCCTCCTCCCCAAAACTGGGCCTTGCTGTCGTTGTCACTGAGGTACGATCTGGAGACATCAAAGCCAATCTCAAAAGAAGTAGCCTGAAGACGCGCCAGCGATGCTGGATTCCCCAGATTTGTCTGATACTGATCACCATAAGCAGCCGACAATCCACCCAAGGACTGTAGATGCACAAATCCACTTTCGGTGAGATCCCCCAGCCCAAAACGTGAGAATGGGGAATTGCCAGATAACTGGGCTTGTGCATCACCACAGAGGGTGAATGCGAGCAGCGATGCTGTCAAAAGTTTAAACGGCGTTTCCCACATGATGCTGAAGTATTGTCCCGAGTCCTTGCAGGACGAGTTTTGGACTCACAAATATCTCCGTTTTCAAACGATTAACAAAATATGGTGCATCACCTCCAGTTAAGACAATGTTAAGCTCCCCATGTCGCTCCCTGTATTCCTGAATAAAACCTCTCATTTCGAGTGCGGCACCCCAGATTGCGCCCACCTGGAGCGCGGTTTTAGTGCTGTCTCCATGAAACTTAATTTCCCTGTCTGCCTCAACCATGGGTAGCGCATCTGTAAAGGTGTTCATAGCCTTAAGACGCATGTGGATACCAGGAGAAATGTTACCACCGTCATAAAATTGTCCTTTCCTAATCAAATCGTAGGTGATACAGGTTCCCGCATCGATCACCAAACTGCTTTCATTTGGAAAAATCTGTTGTGCGGCGGCAACCGCACACAATCGATCGGGACCTACGGTATGTGGGGTCTTATAGTTGACGGTAAAAGGCAGTTGGAGCGTTGCACTCACGGTGTATACTTCCACATGTTCATTAATACTACGCATGGCCTCACTACTAAGATGCCTGGTGGAACTAAAGATGGCGTATCGAACGGAATCGTCCATTACCATGGGAAGAACATTCTCTACAAGTAACGCACTGGCAAATCTCGTCACAGGGCCAATGGCACCTCCTTCCATCCAGGCTACTTTTGCATTCGTATTCCCAACATCTACCAGCAGGTCTCGGAACACCGTTCTGTCTTAATGTTTAAAATGTCTACGTCCTGTAGTAACCATGCAAAGCCCATGCTTGTTGGCCATATCTATGCTGTCTTGATCGCGTATGGATCCACCGGGCTGAATAACTGCCTTAACACCAGCCTCAGCCCCAATTTCCACGCAATCAGGAAAAGGGAAGAATGCATCGGAAGCAAGCACAGCACCATCTAAATCAAATCCAAACGCTTTCGCTTTTACAATCGCTTGCTTGAGGGCATCCACCCTTGATGTTTGGCCGCACCCCATAGACAGGAGCTGCCTGTTCTTAGCCAGAACAATGGTATTGGATTTGAGGTGCTTTGCACATTTATTGGCGAAAAGAAGATCCTGAATCTGGTCCTCCGTAGGTTTCACCTCCGTTACCGGAGAAAGCTCAGAGGCTGTTTCGGTGATCAAGTCACAATCCTGCTCGATGATGCCGTTAAGAATCGACTTAAATTGCCTCTGCTGGGCTTCAAAGTGTTTTGCTCTCAGGAGAATTCTCTTCTTCTTCTTTTGCAAATGCCGCAATGCATCCTTCGCAAAATCAGGTGCGATCAAAACCTCGTAAAATATAGAGTCGATCTGCTGTGCCGTCTCAAGATCGATCATGGCATTGCAAATGAGAACACCGCCAAAAGCCGATACCGGATCACCTGCCAATGCATCATTCCACGCCTCCAATATGGTTGCTCGAGTGGCCACACCACAGGCATTGGTATGTTTCAATACTGCAAAAGTGGGCTCTTCATCCACAAACTCCCTAATGATGGCCACGGCAGCATCGACGTCAACAAGGTTATTATAGGACAAGGGTTTACCACCCAAGATCTCAAACATCTGTGCAAAATCGCCATAGTACCGACCCTGCTGATGAGGGTTTTCCCCGTAACGAAGCACTGTGCTCTCCGGCATGCTGATCTTCAATGCATCATCAGCACCTTCTTGATTGAAGTAACTGTAAATAGCGGTGTCATAATGCGAAGACACTTTAAACGCTTGTAACGCATACTGCTTCCGCTCAGCAGGCGTCGTAGCACCATCAAAATCTCGAAGAAGGCTAACCAGACCAGCGTACTGATCACGTGAGGACACCACCAATACGTCGCGATAGTTCTTCGCCGCGGCTCTGATCAAGGAGATCCCACCAATATCAATCTTCTCAATAATCTCTGATTCCTCGTCGGTGTTGATCACCGTCTGCTCAAAAGGATACAAGTCCACAATGACCAGATCGAACTCCGGAATTTGATATTGCGCCAACTCCTGCAAGTGCTCTTCTTCTCGCCGTGCCAGTATTCCTCCGAATACCTTAGGATGGAGCGTCTTGACACGACCACTCAATATGGATGGGTAAGAGGTCAGGTCTTCCACCTTCTGCACCTGGAATCCTTGTTCTTGAATGTAGCGTTCTGTGCCACCGGTACTGTAGACTGTCACGCCTAAGTCATGAAGCACTTTCAATACATCATCCAAACCCGTTTTGTGATACACTGAGATCAGTGCATTTTTGATTTTTCTTCGCTCCATAGGTGACCGTCTTGACGCTTGTAGGGCTGCGAAAATAAGGATTTTCAGGAGGGCGCCGAAGGATGGAGTGAAAGTATGTTGCCCATCGAATAGCAGTGTCTGCAGCGGGGTTCGTATTGCTCCCGATCGCCCACCATGACCTGGTCTTTGACGGCGGTCAAACGATAAGAATGGGTCGCGAGATTGCCACAATGAGGGCAGATGGCATGGACTTTTGTAATGTATTCAGCAACGGCTAAAAGATTGGGCATAGGGCCGAACGGATTTCCAAGGTAGTCCATATCCAGTCCTGCAACGATGATCCGCTTGCCCTGCAAAGCCAGATCTTGAAGCACATTTGTCAGGTCGTCATCAAAGAACTGGGCTTCGTCAATTCCCAACACTTGTGTCTGCTCCGGAATGTTCTTCAGCGCATGAGAGGTTTCTATGGCGGTAGAAAGCAGGCTATTGGCATCATGGGAGACCACTTCAGCTGAGGAGTATCGTACGTCGATGTAGGGCTTAAAAATCTGAACCTCCTGCCCGGCAATGCGCGCACGTTTGAGTCGTCGAATTAACTCCTCTGTTTTTCCAGAGAACATGGATCCACAAATTACTTCGATCCATCCGCTGCGCTGTCCACGAAAGTGGGGCTCCAGAAACATATGTTAAAATTAGTGCCTGTAAGATACCATAAGGAGCAATAAATCTGCGTTAGATGCAAAATGCCACTGCAATGAAAGAAGAATTGGAAGCCATCTTCAAAAAGATTACGGCAATTGCCGAAGGAAGTGAGCTCAATGTGCTGGAAAAAGATCTGATCAAGAGTTACTTGCTCCAGGCTTATCGACATGTTGACCATCAGGCTGTCACCGAAAGCACCAAGACGAAAGAAACCATCAAAGTGGAAATCCAACCCGCGCCACCGCCGCAACCTGACCCCGAGCCCGTGGCACCTTCGGCAGAGAGCGCTCCATCACCAGAGGCCAATCAAAATCTATCTGTATCGGAGATTGAATATGTCTCTCCAAAGCTAGAAGTGCCTCCCAGCAACGGACATAACAAACCCATGCCGCAGGACAACGTCCTGGTGAATCTGATGCATGCCGACCCCATGCCGGAACATCACAAGGCGCTCTTTACCTGGGAAGAAGCGGGAGAACTATCGGACCAATTGAGCAGCAGTGCAGTAGCCAATCTTACGAAGGCCCTGAGCATCAATGATCGACTTCAATATCAACGTGTCTTGTTTGATGGAGATGCCTCAGCACTTGACGAGACCCTCGATACGCTCAATCGAAAACCTGATTTTGAAAGTGCCAAGATCTTTCTCACCAGGCACCTGATCGACAAATACCAATGGATGGACGAATCACGGCAGGCACTCGCCCATGAATTCGTTAAATTGATCGCAAGAAGATTTAAATAGCGCATGGCATCAATGAAGGAAACAAGACTTTATCAGAGTCTTCGTTTTCCAGCGATTATCCTCGCAATTATGTGGGGAGTACAAGTTGTTCAGACCGTCACAGGCATCAGTTTTGCGAAGCTGGGAATTCTCCCAAGAAATTTTGATGGTCTCTGGGGCATATTAAGCTCTCCTTTTGTGCATTCCAGTAAAGATTTTTTGCACATTATCAGCAATAGCCCTCCCCTCTTTGTGAGCATGGCCATGATTCTTTTCTTCTTTCCTCGCGTTGCTTATCGGAGTTTTCTTTTTATCTGGATCCTCACTGGTGCGTTGGTTTGGGCTTTTGCAGGATCAGCATTTCACATTGGTGCCAGTGGGGTCGTCTATGGCCTTGTCTCTTTCATTTTTTGGAATGGAGTGTTTCGACGTAACCTCAAATCGATTGTACTTTCCCTAATCATTATTTTGCTCTATAGCGGTATGTTTCTTGGGATACTACCCAACCAGCCGGGAATTTCCTGGGAAAGTCACCTCCTCGGAGGTCTGGTGGGCATCATCGCGTCCTTCCTCTTTCGGCATCAGATTGAAATCACCGACGAAGAGCCGATCTTGCTTGAAGAGGCAGATGAAGAGTACTACC
>JAHQVP010000123.1 GCA_019634275.1 Saprospiraceae bacterium | reverse complement strand
GATGAAGAAATAGAGGTTCTTGATGGTTTGGTCAGTGATTTTGAGCAAGCACACCCCGCTTTGCGCATGACAAAAATCATGAAAGACAAGGTCAGTCGATATCGGAAAGTAGCCATCGGGTCGACAATTCCAGCGCTTCGACAAATGGATACAACAGGAACCATGATTGACATCAGAGATCACCTTGGCAAGTACACGCTGATTGACTTTTGGGCTTCCTGGTGCCGGCCTTGCATTCTACAGGTTCCCGACATCAAACAAGCGCAAAAGGCATATGGTGATCAAGGTTTTGGCGTCTTTGGGGTCTCGTTTGACAGCAATGGGGACAAGTGGAAAGAAGCCATTGAACAGTACGAGTTAGACTGGCCCCATGTCTCGGACGTTAGGGGTTGGAAGTCGCAGCAGGCGAAAGACTTCAATGTGACTTTTGTTCCTTTTAATCTCTTGGTGGACGAAAAAGGAGTCATCGTTGGAAAAAACCTACACAGCAAAGCCCTGTTGGGTACACTGGAGCGCTTGTTCGCAACACAAGGCTAGAAGTAGGGTAGTAAGCAAACAAAAACCGCTGCTCCAGGATTGGGGCAGCGGTTTTTATTTAGCATGCTTAAGGATGCTTAGAAGGCATAGCCAATGGCAAGTCGGAATGCAGGTCCGATCCCATCCAGCCCAAAGTCTTCGACGCCTGAATCTGCATTAGCGTTAAAGTAAGCAACACCAATGCCGAGATCGAGAGTGAATCCCGCATCACCGGTCTTTGGCCAGACCCACTGATGCCCAAATAGTGCCCCAATCGAAAAAGTGGTCACGCCAAGATCGGTGTCAGAATTTTTAGTGCTGCCAAAATTGGCTCGGGGAGCCACGTACAAACCCCGTGGAGCGTCCAAGGCTTTTGCAAAATAGTAGCGATACATCGCATAGGCACCTACTCCCGTAAATCGAGTGTCATCATCCGTACCGACCGTTGCGCCAACATTAAAGTAGGATAGCCCTGCCTCGACAGAGGCCTTTTCATTCAAAACATACTCAAACCCGGCATTGAGATTTCCCAGCAGCAATCCAAAAGGATTGATTTTTACTGCCATTGTTTGGGCATTGGTATACATGCTGAGCATGAATACGCCGGCAAAAAGAAGTACAATTCGTTTCATTGTGGTGTGATTTTAGAAGTTTAAAACTGGTTGCCAATTTACGTTTTCATATGGAAATTTTGACTATATGATGCCACGTCGCATCAATACTACCCACGTGAGTAGGGTGCGTCCGTATGCACATAGATTGCATCGACAATCGAAATCGGAAGAGCAGATGGCGATGATGCTCTGAAATTCAGAGCAACAAAAGGCCATGGATAAACGTTGATGTATCAATGAATATCGCAATTGAAGAAGTCGTCTTGTTTGAGATCGAGAAAACCAGTAAGCTGGCAAAGATGTATTCTCAGAGGGAGTTTGATAAGAGGCAGGTCGCACTGACCGTTGACCAATGGATCCTGATTAAGGTGATTGAAGAATATGGACCACTCACTCAGCGAGCCCTTGCCGCCAGGGTTTTTAGAGATCCAGCATCGGTCAAACGCACCCTCGACCTACTGGAATCAAAAGAGCTGATCTCTCGGAAACCAGATGATCAAGACAGAAGGCAACACCAGGTAGAACTGAGAGATCGTGGCATCTCGCTGATCAAGGAGCTCATGCCAATGATCAGCCAACACAGAAAACAAAGTACGGCAGGATTTTCTGCCACAGAAAAGCAAGAATTGGTGAGGCTCTTAAAGCGCATGCAGGACAATTTCCTCGACTAATTTTCTCTTTAACGTTGATATATCAATAAATATGAAAACCGCATTGCTGCTGTTTGGCTGGTGCTCTTTGACCGTGCTGACCATTCATCTAGACTCTCAAAATTATGAGCGTACAGTGCACAAGAATGGCATGCGGGTGCATTGGCAGTACCAGGACAGTGTCGTTGCTTTTACCATGACTGCTCCAACTACGGGATGGCTGGCCATTGGATTTACTGAAGGTAGAACCCTGGTTGATATGTATTTGCTTGTGGGACGGATGAGGCTTGGGGCCCCAGAAGTGCGCGAACACTGGACAGCACAACCTGGGCAATACCAAGATTTGGTGCAGCAAGGTTTTCCTTGTAGTCTATCCCAAGTTCATGGCATTGAACGAAGGCGATCTACAGAACTCAGATTCACCGTACCTGTGGATCCTCTGCATGATAAGGCCAAACCGCTGACAAGGGGTACTCCGTATAACTTAGTTCTTGCTTACAGCATGGAGGATGATTTTCAACATCATTCCATCATGAGGGCAGTTTTAAAAATAACCCTCTAAAGAGACCCTCATATCATCTACTTGGAGGGGTGGTCGGTCGGACTTCAATCTTGCTTGGCAGTGTCCGAGCAGGCATCTTCAATAGATCGACCACTATTTGGCCTAGATCTTCGGGTTGTATTTTCCAATCATCAGCTTCCGATGGAGTGTGCCCATTGAAGTAGGTGGCTACCGACCCGGGCATAATGGTAGATGTCTTAATGCCATGCTTGCGCACATCCAACATGACCGCCTGGGTAAATCCTACCAAGCCAAACTTACTGGCATTGTAGGCCGAACCACCGGCGAAAAAATTGGTTCCAGCCAAGCTGGCAATGGTTAGAATGTACCCTTTGCTTTTCTTCAAGTGCGGAAGCGCCAGTTGTACACTATGAAAAACCCCGGTCAAATTGATGTCGATGACTTCCGACCACTGTGAGGGTGTCAAATCTTCGATGGAGGCAAAATGCCCTACTCCAGCGTTGGCGACCAATACATCCAGTGTGCCCCATCGAGCGATTACCTGATCGATGACCGCCTGCTGCGAGGCACGATCCCGCACGTCCGCTACCATGCCGAATACATCTTCCTTGCCCAGTCCTTTTTGTGCCTGGTCAATGGAGCCGTCACTTGTGCCGGTGTAGGCGACGCGCATCCCTTGTTCGAGGAGAGATTCGACAATGCTGTATCCTATTCCTTTGGTCCCACCCGTGATAAGGGCTACTTTTCCTTTGAGGTCATTCATATTGATTTGCAACTTGTTTGGTTAGACAACGGCAATAATACAATGTATGCACTACGAAGTTTTGTCAATTTGCTATTTTCCACACGATTATTGCTGAGTTCATGTATCCAGCACTACTAATTCTAACTTTCAATCTAAATCGAACCCATGGTAAACGCCAACAGACTATTTTATGGTAGTTGTTTTGCCCTCATCACCACTGCTTTTTCATTCAGCATACGTGCAGGCATTATGCCTCAGCTGGAGTCAGAACTTGGTCTATCCGCAACGCAATTGGGATTCATCAATCAGATGTGGTTCTGGGGATTCCCGATTTCCATGATCATCGGCGGTCTCATATATCGTACAGTAGGGGGTGCGAAGATCATGCAGTTCGCCTTTGTGGCCCATGCCATCGGCATCTTGCTAACGATCTTTGCAGGAAGCTATGCGCTTCTCCTTATCTCATCCCTGCTCATAGGTCTTGGTAACGGATGTACGGAGGCGGCATGTAATCCTATGATTGCGGATGCCTATAAAGGCAATACCATGAGCAAGATGATGAACCGATTCCATATGTGGTTCCCTGGTGGAATCCTGGTTGGCAGTCTGCTTTCTCAGGCTATGACTTCCATGGGACTCACCTGGCAGATGCAAGTTGGCATTATCCTGATTCCGACCATCATATATGCATACCTTTTCTTTGGGCAAAAATGGCCAGAGTCGAGAGTGGAGGAAGGGGCAGATCTTTCGACCAACTATAAGGCGATGTTGACGCCTCTATTCATTTTCATTCTGCTTTGCATGGCTTTGACGGCTATATCTGAGTTTGGCCCTAACAACTGGGTGCCACTTACTTTGCAAGGCAGTGGAGCAACACCGATGTTGGTTATGGCATTGACCTTTGGTCTCATGGCAGTGGCACGATATTTTGGAGGAGCTGTTGTGGCCAAGTTTAATACTACTGGGGTCCTTTGGGGCTCCGCGATACTGGGCAGTTTGGGCTTGTTCTTGCTGAGTTCTACTTCGGGAGCTATGGTCTATGTAGCCGCGATCGTATATGGCTTAGGCATCGCCTATTTTTGGCCAAACATGATTGGTTTTGTGGCACAGTACATTCCGAAGAGTGGGGCATTGGGCATGTCCATCGTTGGTGCAATGGGCATGTTTATGTCGGGTGCCGTGATGCCTATATACGGAGGGCTGATTGACAAAAACAGAGCCATCGCGGCAGAGCAAGGCTTAGAAGGAACGGCGCTCGATGTTCTCACTGGACAGATGACCCTTTCCACTATGACCATTCCGCCATTGGTCTTGATTGTCCTCTTTGGTATACTTTACTTCTGGGTGAGAAACCGTGCCGCCGAAGCGGAAGCAGGGCACTAGAAATAAACAGCAATGGCCAGCCTCTCTGGCCATTGCTTAAACATTATGTAGGCTTAATTACACTTTCCATGTCAAAACCCGAACCCATCTTTGACATCGTCAGTGACCATGGCGAAGGGCCGCTCTGGGATGCACATGCTCAATTGCTGTTTTGGGTAGACATTGTGAGCAGTCGCTTTATTGTCGCAAATCCAGCCACTGGTGTCTCTGTGGAGCATGGTGTTAGTGCGCATCTCGGCGCCATAGCATTGTGCAAATCACCCAATCTGATTCTATTGGCACTGCGCAACGGATTTGCCACCTACGACCTGGCAAATACAGCGGAGCAGGCCGTTCTGCCGCCTTGCCTGGCAGCGCATGATGACATCCGATTTAACGATGGCGCTGTTTGTCCTGCAGGCAGATTTTTTGCTGGGACCATGCCCTATGACACGCATCGCCAGGTGGGGCAGCTCTTTCGCTTGGATCCAAATCTTACCTGGCAGGTAGCCTCCGAACCCTATACTGTTTGTAATGGGATTGTCTGGACGGCTGACGGTCTGACTTGCTACTTCATTGACAGTCCCCAAAACTGCGTGTTTGCTTTTGACTACGACGTTGAGTCGGGAGCACTTACCAATCGCAGGGTCCAAATCCAATTTACCGATGACCTCATACCAGATGGTATGACCCGTGATGACGCTGATGGTTTGTGGATTGCTTTTTGGGGACTTGGCCAGGTGAGGCGTTACCTTCCTGATGGTCAGCTGACAGAAGTCGTAGAAGTACCCGCGCAGCATACCACCAGCTGTTGCTTTGGTGGGGACGACCTAACTACCCTTTACATTACAACCTCCAGGATGGGGTTATCCCCAAACCAGCTAAAGCAGCAACCTTTGTCCGGACGGACATTTTTTCTTGAGACGGCCTACAGAGGGGTGGAAGAAGCTAGATTTGCAATGTGATTGGACGGATAATAGGGTGTGCAATGACATGGTTTTTGCTCATCTTGGCAGTTGGATGCGATGACAAGCAGAATGAGATGATGTTGGATCGAAGATCGTACACGGATGGCCCCCATGTCTTCATCAACGACTCTGGTTATCAGGTTCTGTACTTCGAGTCGGATGGTGGTGATCAGTGGAAAGTCACTGAAACCTCGCATCAGGCAGCCCCAAGGCTCTCGGCAGGCAACCCATACTTTGACGACGTTGAGCTTGCATTCGACAAAGAAATTGATCTGGTGCCTTCTCGTTATCCTGCGCCCAACAAGATTTTACTTCTGTCAGATATTGAAGGTAATTACAATGCCTTTGTTAGACTCTGCCAGGCAAATGAGGTAGTGGACGGGTCGGGAAATTGGAACTTTGGAGAGGACCACTTGGTCTTGCTGGGTGATTTACAGGACCGCGGAAGCGATGTGACGCCCTTGCTGTGGCACCTGTACCGCCTGGAGCAACAAGCACGGATTGCCGGAGGACGTGTGCATGTGCTATTGGGAAATCATGAACAAATGGTCTTTGATGGTGATCATCGATACTTGCACGCCAAGTATCAGGACATCGCTCGAGATTGCCAAGTGGAGTATGCGACTCTGTTTTCAAGAGAGACGCTTCTTGGTCGCTGGCTGCGTTCTAAAAATGCCGTGATCACAATCGGAGGGCTTTTGCTGTCGCATGCAGGCATAACCCCAACTGTGCAAGAATTGGAAATGCCCTTGACAGCATTGAATGCCCTTCTACGGAAAACGAGGATGCATGGTGGATTGACGGCATCGGAGCAAAAGACGGTAAACGTATTGCTGGGCAGTGCAGGACCTTTCTGGAACCGTCAATGGGTGGAGGCGCCACCCAAAATGACTGTGCTCGATAAAATATTGTCGTATTATGAGGCTGACCAAATGATCATTGGACACACACTCGTCTCCGAAATGCACACTCGGTACGATGGGAAACTGGTGTTGGTAGATGTTGACCATCGCCAGAGCCAAGGCGCGCGAGCACTGCTGATCGAAGGCCACGCCATGTACACCGTCGACCAAACAGGAAAGAGGAAAGTAGTATCGTCCGTCGACTAGTGCCATGAAATTCTTAATCCTCCCTTTCCTGCTGCTTTTTTGTATTGGTTGTAAACCTGGTCCCGAAACCAAGGAAGAAGATCGATCTGATCAAGAAACCTTTTTTAATTGGGTCTCTAAACTCAACGATCCCATCCTGGACATCACCTTTTCCTGGGACTCGCTCATGCATCATCGAGAAGAAGAAGGGCTTATTGATGCTGAGGTGGTCATTTCGGACGAAGAGGTCCAAGAGCTGAAGGCGCAGATTTCGACGCGTGGCCAGCACCGCAAGAAGCACTGCGATTTCCCACCGCTCAAGTTGGTGTTGGATAAAGATTTTGTCAAGCAGCAAGGTTGGGCGAAAGGCAGGAAATACAAATTGGTTACCGATTGCACGGAAGAGGAAGATGACTTCCTCTATCGCGAGAAGCTGGTATACGATCTTCAAAAGATTCATAGTCCCTACTTTCTCGAAACCATCTTGGTGCCGGTTCGCTACCACCTTCGAGGAACAGTCATCGAGGGGCATGTTATTCTCATCGAGCGCGAAGAAGACATGGCAGATCGACTAGATTTTGACCTTCAGGATCCGACCAAAAATCCGATAAAGCTCATCCACCAGGAAGTATATGAAAAGCTGGTGCTGTTTCAGTATATGATTGGCAATACGGACTGGAACCTTACTCGTGGGCATAACATATTGTGGCTGACGAAGGAAGATGGCTCCACCTCGCCAATTTCTGTCCCATATGATTTCGATCAATGTGGACTGGTCAATGCAAGCTATGCGCAACCTTATCCTAGTCTGCCGATTAAGCATGTACGAGAGCGCTTTTTGCAATATCGAGGCAAGGACAAGCTAGCACTCCAGCAGCACCTGGACTTTTTCACTGCTCGCCGTGAACAAACCTTACAGGTGGTTGCCGAAAGCCCCCATCTTACCGACGGATCCAAGGCAGACATCAGCAGATACTTGGATGCATTTTATCTTCAGCTGGAGGATATGCTGTCTGGGCTGGGCGCATCAACACTTTAGAATGATTTCTATGCAAGAGTGTTGAATTTTGCCTAAATTCGATATTGACTCAACTCTGCATATCGCAGGGATCCTTAGATAACCCGGCCAGCCAAATCACTCAATCCTATTTTTCGAGGCGGCAGAGCCACAAAGCGCTTTGTCATGAAAGCATTTTTCAGTTTTCCTACCATTTTAACGTTCTTACTTCTATGTGCGTCCATAAACCTGAGTGGGCAGAATGGCATTTGTGAAGATGCGGATCAATTTACAACGGAGTGCGGCACGGTTTTCGACCTATGCATTGACTATAGTACAACCAGGGTAAACCAACCTGTGCACATCATTGTGACCTCTAATGACGTGAGCATCTTTGATCCTTGCAGTATTCTTTTGCCTCAAGATGCCGATCTACTTCCTCAAAATGGATCTGTCACCAGGCTCTCCAGTCCTAATTCATGTCCTATGGAGTATACACCAAATCTCGATTATGTGGGTATGGACAGCTTCGATTACTTCTTCTTTACTACAGAGACCTGCAATGGGGGACCCTTGGTGTGTTTTGATGAAAATGGCAATCCCACCAACGTGGGCAAGATCTGGGAAATCGAATTTGTGTATTACGGACCCTCGGGCACAGACCTCGAAGTCAAGGCTCAAATTCAAGGACAGTTCAATACAGTGGTCGGATCGATCTCCAATTTGCAATCTGGGAGTACTTACGTCATGAGGAATACGACCTTGGGGAATAAACATGTTAATTGGAGTTTTGATTTCAGTGATGGGTCTGACGGAGATACGATCGTGCACACCTCCTGTTCTCAAGATATTCTAGGCGTAAATTTTGGATACTTTATGCCTACTGGAGTATGTGCAGCAGGGGCAAATGCAGGACCCGATTGCGAACCAGCAGGTAATCAAAGCCGCAGTGCACTAATGCCCGTCAACTCGAATTTAGTTCAGGACATCACGCGGGTTTACATTATGATTCAGTCACTTCTTCCGATTGAGTTTAGCTACATCACTGGACGAGCTGCTAATCTTGCCAATGTAGTACAGTGGGGAATCGCTTCAGTAAATGAAGAAGAAGAGTTAATTCTGCAGAAATCAGACGACGGGATTATTTTCGAAGACATCATGGTGTATGATGAGTTTGAGGCTGGCGATTTTAAATATGTTGACGAGGATGTGCGATCAGTTCGCACCTATTATAGATTGAAAAGTCTCTCAATTGATGGCGAAGAAAGCCTTTCAGAATCTCTTGTGATATCCAACATGAAGATGAATGGAAAGACCGTCCAGGTGTACCCAGTTCCTGCCAGGGACATGATCCAGTGGAATGCGACACAAGACATTGTCAGAGTAGAAGTGATAAACATGGCAGGGCATATTGTCCACCTGGCAGAAGTCCAAGGCAGCCGTACCCTCGAGCTAAGTGCGCAAGCACTCAACTTGCAGCCTGGATCATACTTGAGCAGAGTGCAGTTGGAGGACGGAAGTGCAGTAACCCGCAGGCTTCAAGTCATGGACTGATGCCATAGAAAAACTAGAGATCGATTTGAGAATCCCGGCTATCTGGTCGGGATTTTTTTATGGTACACCTGACCATATTGGAGAGGGATACATGAGCGCATATGTTCAGATCGAAATGTGTGGGTGCATTCGAGAGTTTGGCTAGTTTTGCACCATCCTTGAAAAAAGGCAGAGGCAATGGTTGTATTTAAGTTTGGAGGAACTTCCCTGGGATCACCGGATCGAATGAAGCAGGTAGCGGCTATCGTTATGGCAGAGCCAGGCCCAAAATGTGTAGTGCTCAGTGCCGTATCAGGGACTACCAATAAGCTGGTCGCACTAAACCAAGCACATGCCAATGGTGAAGGGGCGTTGGCGGAACAACAAATCGAGGAGTTCGCCTCAGAATATCTGCAATACACGAAGAATCTACTTGTACAGGATGATCTGGTGGAGACTGCCATGAAAATAGTCTCAAACCATCTGCACCGGCTGAGGGAGGTCATTGACTTACCACCATCCCCGGAATCGGAAAGGGTTATCCTTGCCCAAGGCGAGTTGATCTCTACCAATCTATTTGTGCACTACCTCGAGAGCCAATCGATTCAAGCCAAACTGCTTCCTGCGCTCGAGTTTATGAGAATAGACAAAACGGGAGATCCTGATGCATACTTTATCAGCTCCATGTTAGGCAAGGAGATGCAGTTGCATCCCGATCACCAATTCTTTGTTACGCAGGGATTTATTTGCCGCAACGCCTTTGGGGAGGTAGACAACCTCAAACGTGGCGGCAGTGACTTTACGGCTACCTTGATTGGAGAAGCGCTGCATGCACGAGAGGTGCAGATTTGGACAGACATTGATGGGCTGCACAACAATGATCCACGCGTGGTGGATAAGACCTTTCCAATCAGTCGATTGTCGTATCGGGAAGCCGCAGAGCTGGCCTATTTTGGTGCAAAGATTCTTCATCCCACCTGCGTCCTTCCTGCAGAACGTGCGGGCATCCCGATTTACCTGAAAAACACCATGGACCCCAAAGCAGAGGGGACCAAGATCAGTACAGAGAGTGCCGAGCGGTCCTTTACTGCTTTGGCCGCTAAGGACAACATTACGGCGGTCAAAATAACGTCAGGGCGAATGTTAAACGCGTATGGATTTCTCCGCCGAGTTTTTGAAATATTCGAACGCTACGAGACGTCGATTGATATGATCACCACGTCGGAGGTAGCAGTCTCACTGACCATTGATGATGACCGTAATTTACCTCGCATCTTGCAGGAACTCAAACCACTGGGGCGAGTGGAGGTGGACACGTCTCAAGCATCGATTTGCGTGGTGGGTAATTTTGCCTTGGACCAAAAGGGATACGCTTCCCAAATCTTTGACGCACTGCACGACATCTCCATTCGAATGATCTCTTATGGTGGGAGTAAATACAACGTTTCTATTCTAGTGAAAGGAGAAGACAAAGAGAAAGCGTTGATTGCCCTAAATCAAGGTCTTTTCGGACTCACCTGAATTCCAGAAAGCAGGGTCCATACCGACCGGCACTTCGGCTTATTCTACCAACTAACATGATTAAACGACTAGTGCACTTGATCCCTTAGAACGGCGGACATATTTTTGACTGAACGTTTGGTCAATAGTAAAATGAGTCCGCGCAGCAAGGAGCAATTGGAAATTATTAGGAGCGAAAGCAAGGCCAAGATCTTGGATGCTGCTTTGCACCTTTTTAGTCAGAAAGGCTATGCAGCAACAACGGTAAGTGCTATTGCCCAGCGCGCAGGGGTGTCAAAAGGACTGCTCTACAACTACTTCTCAGGTAAAAATGACCTGCTACATGGCATCGTTCATCAAGCCATGGACATTGGAGAGGAAATTTTGCAGACAAGTCAGGCCCAATCTGCTCCTCCGCATCAGATCCTCTGTCAGATCATCGATGGTGTTTTCTTTGCCATTGACTCGAACCGGCCATTTTGGAAGTTGCTCTTTCAACTCACCATACAAGAAGGAGTGATGGATATGGTCAAAGATTTAACTACTAAGCAACAAGCAGAGCAACTAAGAATGGCCACGGCCATCTTTGAAGACATGGGGATCGAAGAACCATCGAAAGAGGCTTATCTCTTTGCGGCGATCTTGGATGGCATGGCGCTGCAGTATGTTGCCCTCCCCCAGGAGTACCCCTTGCAGCAACAAATACAGTATCTCAAAGAGCGATATGTAAAAAAATAGACAAATAAAAATATATATTTAGCCATGTCTAAAAATATAGTAATTAAAGCCTTCCTATCTATTGCACTGTGGCTCATCGTATGCTCGGTCGGTTATAGTCAAGAGAGCGCTTTGGAGATTATTCAAAAGGCGGACGATCATGCCCGTGGTGTGGAATCCAGTAAGGGCATCATGAGAATGACCATCATTCGACCTACCTGGCAGCGCGAGATCGAAATGAAGACCTGGGCCAAGGGGACGGAATACTCATTGACTTTGGTAACCGCTCCTGCGCGTGATCGCGGCACGGCCACACTCAAGCGTGAGAAGGAGATCTGGAACTGGCAGCCCAGCATCGATCGAGCCATAAAATTGCCAGCATCGATGATGATGCAATCCTGGATGGGATCAGATTTCACCAATGATGACCTTGTTCGGGAATCTTCTATTGTGGTGGACTATACCCATGCGCTGATTGGAGAGGAGGTAGTGGAAGAGCGTGTTTGCCATCTGATCGAACTTATTCCAAAGCCCGATGCTCCGGTGGTGTGGGGCAAAGTCTTGGTGAGAATTGATAAGGCCGATTATCTGCAGCTGAAGACAGAATTTTTTGACGAAGATGGATACCTGGTAAACACCATGCTTGGCACCGAAATCAAAGAACTGGGAGGACGGCTTCTACCTACACGCCTGGAGATGATTCCTGCCGAAGAGGAAGGTCGTAAAACGGTGGTAGAACAGTTGGATATTGACTTTAACGCAGCCTTGAAAGAGTCCTTCTTTTCGATTCAAAATATGAAGCGCGTCCGTTGAGATGACTACGCTAGTAAAACTTGCCGCACGAAATATTTGGCGAAATAGACGCAGGACGCTCATCACTGCGGCCTCGATTCTGTTTGCCGTTTTCTTCTCGATCTTGATGACCTCTATTCAGAGGGGCACCTGGGGTCACATGGTTGACAGCGTCGTGCGCTATCATTTTGGGTATGTCCAGATCCATAAGGCTGGATTCTGGGAGGATAGGTCGATTGACAATGCGATGCATCCTGAGGATTTGGCGGAAACCCTGTCAGATGCTCCCGAATTAAGGAGCCTGGTGCCGAGAATTGAAAGTTTTGCTCTAGCATCATTGGGAAGCCGCACCAAGGGAGCTTTGGTCATTGGCATAGACCCATCGCTGGAAGATTCATTTACTTCTCTGCGCAATCGAGTAGCCAAAGGCTCGTATCTGGCAAATGGCGATGATGGAGTGCTGATCGCCGAGGGACTAGCAGAATACCTCGACCTGCAAATCAACGATACACTCGTCCTCATCAGTCAAGGATATCATGGCACCAATGCGGCCGGGAAGTATCCCGTAAAAGGGATGGTGCACCTTTCCAATCCAGAGCTGAACAAGCAGATGATTTACATGGAACTGGCTGCTGCCCAATGGTTTTATGGTGCAGAAGGACTGGTGACCACGCTCGTTGCAGATCTGAATCAAGCCAGTGCAATGGACGAATTTGTTGGATTTGCCCGCAGCAGACTGGATACGGCATCGTATGAAATCATGGATTACACCGAAATGCTACCAGACCTCATTCAGGCGCGTGAACTGGATCTAGCAGGAGGTCAGATCTTCCTATTGATCCTTTACCTGATCGTTTCGTTTGGAATATTTGGAACCCTGCTCATGATGGTCAAGGAGCGCTCTTATGAGTTTGGCATCTTGAAAGCAATTGGAATGCGTTCCAGTCAGATTAACATCATGTTGTGGTTGGAAACCATGGCTCTGGGGTTGATCGGTTGTTGTGCTGGCGTCTTATTCGCGCTGCCCATCATCCATCACCTCAAGCGCAACCCGATTCGCATGCAAGGCAACTATGCCGAAGCATACGAACAGTTTGGGGTAGAACCGGTTCTGCCTGCTTCCACTGATCCACAAATATTCATCATGCAAGCACTGACCATTTTTGCAATCATTTCTTTACTGTCCCTCTATCCGATTCTAAAGATCATGCGACTAGAACCGGTAAAAGCCATGCGAAACTGATGGGGATGCTGATAACAGTCGCATGGCGCAATATCTGGCGCAGCAAAACCCGTACCCTCGTGGTCGTCGGGGCAACGGTGGTGGGGATCTGGGCGCTAATTTTTCTCCTCGGGTTTTTTCAGGGCCAGATCGGGAACTACATCCACAATGTGATTCAAAACGAGACCTCCCACATCCAAATTCACAATCCGGAGTTTCGGAAGGATTTTGAGACCAAGGCATTTATACCTGAAGCGGAATCGAAAAGAATGTCTCTGGCATCCGATCCTCTGGTGAGTGCAGTAGCGCCTCGCGTCATATTAAGTGGAATGTTGGCTTCTTCCAATGGTGCACAAGGTGTTCGGGTGCGGGGCATTGATTCAGAGATGGAACAGCAGGTGACAGGATTCCATGATAAATTGACGCAGGGAGCGATGATGGACCCTTCACGAAAGAATCAAATGATTATCAGCGAGCGAATGGCTTCTATCCTGAAGGTCAAGTTACGGTCGAAAGTAGTGCTCACCTTCCAAACAGCTGATGGCCATATTTCGAACGCAGCTTTTCGCATTGCAGGTCTCTATCGCAGCAACAAGAAGATGAATGATGAGCTCTTTGTGTATGCTCAGATCCAAGACTTAAGGTCGTTAGCTGAAATGCCACCCCATGCAGCCCATGAATTGGCCCTGGTCCTCCATGATTTTGACGGTGTGGAAGAAGCGGCGCTGCGTATGAAGGTCGACTATCCCGAAGAACAGGTAGAGACCTATCGAGAGTTGTCTCCCGACCTGGATGTTATGAAAACACAAATCAAGATCAGCATGACTTTGATGACGGTCATCTTTATGTTGGCGCTCATTTTTGGCATCATCAATACCATGCTCATGTCGGTGCTGGAAAGAACCCGAGAACTCGGAATGTTGATGGCCGTTGGCATGAATAAACTGAAAGTGTTTATCATGGTTTGTCTGGAGACCTTGATGCTCTCCCTGATTGGATCGCCCATCGGGATGCTGCTGGGTTTTCTGACCATTAAGTACCTCCACTATAGAGGCATCAGTCTCGCGAGATGGAGCACCGCCCTAGAGGAATTTGGCATGAGTGATTTGGTGCGGCCCATATTGCCATTTCAAAATTATCTCTGGATTGCGCTCGCCGTCATCATTACCGGTTTTCTAGCGTCTATTTATCCCTCCTGGAAGGCAATCAAACTGCGGCCGGTTGATGCACTTAGAAAAATTTGACATGAAGAATTCGGTAATAGAAATTAGAGATCTGAAGAAGTCATATACGGAGACAAAAGTCCACGTTCATGCTTTGCAAGGGGTAGACCTGATCATTGAGAAAGGAGAATTTACCGCCATCGTAGGTCCCTCGGGATCAGGGAAGACAACCCTCTTAAACATCATAGGTGGACTCGATCGACCTACTCATGGAAATGTCAAATTGAATGGTCAAGACATCGGTCTGCTTTCTGATAATCAGCTGATCGATTTTCGACGGGATCATATTGGCTTCGTTTTCCAGTCCTACAACCTCATTCCGGTCTTAACCGCGAAGGAGAATGTGGAATTTGTGATGCTGTTGCAGAAGCAGACCCAGGCTGATCGCGATGCGCGCACTCTAGAACTGATGACAGCAGTGGGGTTGGCCGATCGAATGCACAATCGTCCAAACGAACTATCGGGAGGTCAACAACAGCGTGTTGCAGTAGCCAGGGCCTTGGCACCCAAACCGGCATTCATACTAGCGGATGAGCCTACTGCAAATTTGGATTCAAAGTCGACAGCAGATTTGCTGGATCTTATGGCAACACTCAATCAAGAAGAAGGAATCACTTTTGTATTCTCTACTCATGATCAGAGAGTTATTGATCGTGCCCGCCGAGTGATCACGCTTGAGGATGGTAAGATTCGATCAGATGAATATCGCGCTTAGATGATGGGAGAAATCGAGGTCAAGTGCCGCCTAAGAGAGGTCTTAGGCATCAGACCACCCATCAGGATGCTTCTGGCAATGCTGCTCATGCCCTTCATGGGTTTGTTTAGCGCCGTCTCTGCTCAGACCGAAAAACCAAAATCATGGGTACTCTCCGGATATGTCAAGAACCTCCAATCGGTCTACGACCTTCAAGGATTGGATCAATTGTTATTGGACAACCTCATCCACAACAGAATCAATTTTAGATGGTATGCAGATGATCACCTTACTGTTCGCATTGAAGCTAGAAATCGCCTTTTCTTTGGAAATCTGGTCAGCCTGAATCCCAATTTTAGTTCTCAGATCGAACAAGCCAATAATGATCAAATTGACCTTTCTGTGCATTGGATGGACCGACCCTCAGCATTGCTAAACAGTACTCTTGACCGCGCTTATGTGCAATATGCAAAGGGCAAGTTTGAAGCAAGCCTTGGTCGACAACGGATCAACTGGGGCATCAATACCGTGTGGAATCCCAATGACATTTTTAATGCATTCTCCTTTACCGATTTTGATTATGAGGAAAGACCTGGCTCGGATGCTGCCTTGGTTCGCTACTATCTAGGCACCAACTCGAGCCTGGAGGCTGCTGTAAATCTTGGAGATACCTGGAGCAGCCGCGTGGCAGCCCTTCTTTTTAAGTGGAATATGTGGCAATATGATTTTCAGTTTTTAAATGGATGGGCTAATGGCGACTATGTCATCGGCGGAGGTTGGGCCGGCAACATCAAGGACGCGGGCTTTAAGGGAGAGTGGACTTCATTTCTTCCTGCACAGGACAATCAATCGTCAAGTCACGCTCTTTCTCTTGCAATTGATTATGTTTTCGCCAAGGGACTGTATCTAAATGTGGGTTACCTTTTCAACAGCAATGGCCAAACCGAAGGAACGCTACAAGACCTTTTTGCATTCGAGCTTTCTGCCAAAAACCTTTACCCATTTAGACATGCCTTGCTCCTGCAAACGTCTTATCCCATTACGCCTCTAATCAATGGTAGTATCGCCTGGATCTTTTCGCCTGGGGCATCGCGTCCCCTTTTCGTGAATCCCACCCTGACCATCTCAGTGGCTCAAAACTGGGATTTGGATTTGGTAGGGCAACTCAGTTGGAACAAAGAAGGAAGTCGGTACCGCAGTCCCTTTAATGCTGGGTTCATGAGAGTCAAGATGAGTTTCTAGTACACCCTGTGTCGTGGCCAACCATCAGCAGTCAATGCAAGGCAGATCGTGGGCATAGATTGCAAATGAAAAGATTGCTATTGCTTATCCAGCAAGCGGCATGGAGACGAGTCCCTCTATTGAACGTCGTCGTAAGTTAATTTGACAGCGTCAGATACCGGACGGGATTGACACGTCAAAATGTAACCCTGCTCTACCTGATCTTCATCCAGACCATAGTTCACATCCATTTCGACTTGTCCTTCGAGCAGCTTGGCCATGCAAGTCGTACAGACTCCGCTGGTGCAAGAAAAAGGAGGTTCATGACCAGAATCAAGCAAAGTTTCCAAGATGGCCTTTCCGCCTGTTTCGATCTCTATTGTCTGCCCGTCTAGTATAATTGTTGCTTTAGCCATTTCCTTAGGTTCTTCTGAATGCGAATGTCACACTTTTTCTGATTGTGACCAACCACAATGATTCTTTGCTTCAATGGTCAAATTCTCGAAAGTCTG
>JAHQVP010000122.1 GCA_019634275.1 Saprospiraceae bacterium | reverse complement strand
AGGGGCAACATCAAGGAATCAATGGCCCATGGCAGACAGATCACACAAAACATAATTGAAGGCTACATAGCTGATGCCGAAGGTGCGGCCGTTGAGGAAAAAAATCAGGCCATCATTGATCGAATCGCCTCGGCCATCAGCAGCATCGATCAGGAAGTACGCAACAACCCCGTGAGCGAAACCGATTTAGGACGGATCATGTCTTGGGTACAAAGCCGACAGACAACGGCGGGCTATACCGGATCCTTTGCCGACTGGGCCGAAGCCAATAAGCCTGTACGATTGGAAGATCTGATCGGAGGACATTAGGCCCTCTTTGTAACTACCCGCTATGGGCTACTCGAATTGATGGCAGATCTATCGGTAAGGCTTTTCATGAAAGCAATGATATCCGAAATTTCATCCTTGGTTAGATTCAGAGGAGCATCAGGCAAGGTCTGGTAGGGCACATCGTAGCCTAGACCGATGCCACCTCCTTTGTTGTAGAAGTCCATTACTTCCTCAAGCGTCTCATATACGCCATTGTGCATGTATGGCGCGGTCAGTTCAATGTTACGTATGGTGGGTGTTTTGAAACTGTGTTTGTAGATCTCAGAAGCTTCAGCCATCATTCCATTGCCATAGCGCCCAAGATCAAGATCCAGTGAAGCGGACAATGTATCGGAGGTAGTGGGTACACCCAGAATTTCCGATTCTGATTCGGCGAACGTAGGAGGCACAGTTCCATTAAAAATCGGTGCAAAATGACAGGTGCCACATGCAGCTTTTCCCATGAAGAGATTATACCCTCTGACTACACTGGGATCAAGTTTGTCGATCTCATCCCGTACATAGCGATCAAAAGGGCTGTCCAATGCCTTAAGCGATATCAAGTAGCTGGCAATCGCTTGTTGGATCGTAGGCTTGGAAATGGGATCTGTCAAATGTGGAAAGGTTTTTTGAAATGCAAAAACGTAGTCAGTCTTCTTTTTCAATGCATTGGCCATCCGCTCGAAGGTGGTATTAAATTCTGCTTCATTGTATACCACATGCTCCATTTGACTCTGGACATTCAGGGCGCGCAGATCATGAAAGTAACGTGTAGAATAACATGCATTTAGCAAGGTAGGGGCGTTCCGCTCCAAGGTCGAAAAACCATCGGCAGAAGAGCTCTTCGCTCGAGGTTCGGCAAACCCATACTCAGGTTGATGGCAAGATGCGCAAGCTTGATTCTTGCCCTCTGACAGAGACTCATCAAAAAAGAGCATCTTGCCTAATGCCACTTTTGCAGCATTGTAGTCCTCGATTGAAAGACCCGCATAAAAATGGGCGCTGAGAAAATCGTCTGCAAAGAGGTTATCTGCCGCGTAATTCACTCCTTGCAATTGTTGCTGAACATCGAAGACCGTTTCGATGCCCGTCTTTAAATGGAAATCAAGAAGCGCAGCATAGCTGGGATTTAGATAACTCTTTAAGAAATGTAGGCGATCAAGCGTATCGAAATCATCATTCTCTAGTAGATACTGCTGGGCATCGGCAATCAATTCTTGGGCACGATCATATGGTTCCTTGGCATTCCGCTGCGCCAGTTTATGATAGATTGATAATATCTCCGACACAGCCTCAAGGGTAGCTACTGTTTCCTCAATTCCATTTGCAGATCCCGGTGTATCAAAACCTGTGAGGCCAAGCGTGTAGGCTCTGATCAGTTGCATCCGACATGCCTCTAACACATTTCGATCACTGAAAGTCAAGTATCTTCCCTGTACCTGACCCAATTGCTCAGATTGAACTCTTAGTTTATGGGAAATCTCAGCAAGATCTGGAAATACTTTTTCAAAATCTGTTGCGTATGCAAGTTCATCTAACATCTGAAGTCCTCCTGGCGGGATCACCACCAATTCTGGGACGTTTGGTTCAAGTTTTGGAAGTGGTGCTCCATTGAGGTATCGGGCATTTTCGGAAGGAAAAAAGTAAGCTAAAAGCGGTTCAATCGCTTTATACTTCAGTCTCAAGTCCCGTACATCATTTTGCAATTTTTGTTGAGAAATCCTTTCGCTGTCATCTAGTGCATTGTCAAATGACTGTACCGATAACAAATAATTCTCAAACTTTTTAAAATACTGAGCCCTCACAAGCTCGGGACGAGAATTTTCAAAAATGGGTTTGATTCCCCAATGTGAAGAGGCGATCCAGAGCACACACGTCAAGACACCGAAACAAAATTTCTGCATAGTCAAGGAAAAAGAATGCAGTGTGAAATCTCCTGTGAGACTCCACACCGCAATACATTCGACAAAAAAATGATTAGTTTGTAAGCACGATTTTGGCCGTCTCTCCGTCCTCTGTTCGTAGGAAATAGGTCGACGGTGTAAACGCAGATAAGTCGATTTCATTCACATTCCGATACACTTGGAGACGCTTGCCCGACATGTCATAAATGGCGGCATCAATTTTACGATCGAACATTACCCGATCAGCCGTCGGATTTGGTCGTACGTTAAGTGTGCCTATGATGGTTGCTGGATTTAATTCATTAATGGGCGTAGTACCTCCCAAGAAGTCCCCAAAACCACTTATCGCCAAGGTCAAAGAGTTATTGTAAGGGAATGGATTTTCATCACTAGGATGCTGTGAATTGATTAACAGCGTCTCTCCATCGTCCGTAAATCGTGCACCGGTCACCTCCGCGCCAAAAGGCACAATTCCGATTCGCACGAGGTCCTCGAGTGTCGGGTCTTCCACTTGCATGTCTAAGAGAAAAAACTCACAGGTACGTATCCGGCTGGCAAAGTTCTTGTAGGTACCCAGGGGAGTACGACCATACGTATCGCCGTTGAGGTCTTCCTGTATTACCATATATGATTTGTCGCCGATCTGTTTGATGTGCAGTCCATCAGGATTTGAGAGATGGGTGATCGGATAGTCACATACGGTTGCATCGGCTTCTGCGATATCAGGCCCTCCTTCCAAGAAAGACACCATCTCTTCTGTAGCGGGATCGAATTCTACCACTCGACCGTAATAATCAACATATTCATCAGCCGCCGGATCTGCAACCCCCTGGGCACTTGCGCGATCGATGTGATGAGGAGCAAATACACCGCCATCCTCTAATTCTCCAGCCCAGCGGCTTCCGGGATTATCTCTTCCTGTTTCGGTAGCATAGACCTTACCAGAGACCGGATCATAGGCAACCCATTCGATCCGGTTGTACATGGTAGCTCCGACTTCCCACGCTTTAGAAGAAAAATTGAGCATGTTGTCCAACACGGTATTGTCAATCTCAATCCACTTCTCATCCGCATCATGTTTATACACATAGAGTTTACCTGTTGTAAAGTCATTCTCTGTCTCTGCTACAAACTTGGCCCAGGGTGCCGGTGTGGCATCGATGCCCAAGTACACTGTCTTGTTGTCTGGAAGCACCGCTCCTCCCTCAAATCCAGCGCGACCCCAATTGTACTGCTTTCGAAGAGCAACCGCTTCTCGTGGATCGATTTCAACCATGTAGTTGTAGTTCTGATACTTCTTGATTTGTTCACCATCAAACCCCGGGAAACCTACTGGTGCTGTTTGCCCATCGACGGTCCCCGTCCCTATGACAAAGTCTGAGGTATCTCGGTCATCAATGGAACTATTGCTGGTACGAAACCACTCCTCTGCCGTCCAGATTCTTCCTCCGACCTCGGAGACAATACCACCACAGTTCATGCCAGTCGGTCCAACGGTATTCACAAAATCAACATTGAAGTATTTGCCACTTCGACCATCCGCCAACGTCTGATCCACCACCACAATCGAATCCCCTTCCCGGGCAATCTTAAAGACAGTCATGCCTCCTCCATCACCGATCAAATCGTCTTGCACAATGCGCTCATGATTGATGGAAACCCAACCCAGGCTTTCACCCGATTCATCTCCCGTGAAACCTATAAAATCGTGCCATTGCTTTGCGGGTGCTTCACCCGCTGGATTACCATACGTATCAGTCGTCTGCACCATGTCTACACCGCCGATAAAAATCACTTGCGTTGTCAACATGGGACTTACCCTAATTTCTTTAGCTCCAAATTCTGGCGCAATCTCTACATCAAATAGTGCCTGGCCAGGCAAACTGGCGAGTGCCATGAGGGAAAAGCAACCCATTAAGAGTATTTGTCTTCTCATTCTTAATCAAATTTTATTGTGATAAATGTTTGCGATTAGTGCAGCACTAAAGTCTCCAAATCGCTCTCCTATCACGAGCAGGAGGGACTAAGTTTATGTAAAGAGTGATTCCCATTCTTTTACATTGAATTAATGCAAGAGATCTCGTGTCTTTGAAGAAAAGGAGGGCAGCCAAATGAACAACTTGATCAGGGCTGTCATCTTACTCGATGATCCTGGCGGAATCTCGATACGTATGAAATCAGTGATCACACCTCATCCGGGTCAGCACAAAGACAGTGAATTTTGGTGCCGAAATAGGGGGTGCATTTGGTAGATTTCTATCCTAGACCTCCTTCACTTCATCCAGTAGATGTCTTCGCTGTGCAAAATCCATGTGCACAATGGGCACGCCATAGATCTCCATCACCTCCTTGGGATACATTTCACATAGTCGGACATCAATGATGGTAAAGAGCAGGCTCTTGGTGGTGGCAGTCAGAATACAGATCCGCTCTTGGACAATCTGGTCATCTCTTAATACCATTCGCTCTACTTCCTTCTCAATGTTGATATCAATGGCCAGGCGCTCCCTCAGCAGAAACTCCGCTATTTCTTCAATACACTTTTGGTCAACATGTGCTACGCGTAGTAAGATCATATCGGTCGATATTTTTCGTAAAGAAATCCAGTTGCATATTCAAAGGATAAATCAGAGGTCTGGTTCTTAGCAATCAGAGACAGCAACTTAGTCTCAGCAGTAATAAAGCTCACCTCTCTGGAATTAATTAAGAACAGAGAGCTTTCTCCGTTCTGAAATAAGGCGCGCTCTCCTTGTAGAAGAATCGCATAGTTGGCCACCACATTCTGCACCACTTCAATCTGGTTCAGGGTATTCTGAGTCATTAAATGCCAGTTGAGCGACTGATTGCGCAGCGACTCCTCCTGAAAATTGAGATCCACTTGTGCTTGCTCCAAGTCTGCCGATGCGAGTGCCAGATTGCCCCTCTCCTTACGTAAGAAAAGTGGTATCCCAAAGTTAACTCCCAATACATGATCCCCGCTAGCGATGTCCGTCAGACCTGCAGCGGTACTCGCAAGTGGCTTATAGGTCAGATCCAGAGTGGGTTTAAGCAATTCTCGTCGCAATCGACGTTCGACCTCCAATTGCTCTGTTTCAATCGTACGTATGCGCAGGTCAGGATGGTTTGCTCGCAGCGAGTCCAACCTAGAAAGGTCCGAAACCATCGGCGCTATATCCTGTCTTCTGGGGGGGATCGTAGAGGGTAAGAGTTCCAAAGGATTTTCCCCGTCCATCCACAAGAAGACCGACAGGTCATTGCGAGCAGTCTCGTACCGTAACTGTGCTTCCTGTAGAGCGACCAAGCGGTTTTGGACCTGGATCTGTGCTTCTACCGTATCGATTAGTGGTACATCTCCTTGAGCAGCACTTTCTCGGGTCGCATCCCGACGTTCAGTCGCCAGACGCAGCGCATCACGAAGTATGATCACGGTATGATGCATCTCGAACCATCTCCAGTAGGTCTTTCCGGCATCCAGGAGGAGTTTATTAAGAAGCAATATTCTTTTCTCTTGTGATGACCTTTGGTACAACACCGCTTTCTGAAGCTGTGCTCTTCGCTTGTCAATAAATAACCCTTGACCCAACGGAAGTTTAAACTCCAGATTCCAGAGTCCATCTTGCGGTACCGTATTCTGGTCATTAAGAAAATCACCTCGATTCCGCTCATAGCCAGAGCCGATTTCCAGTCCAAAATTTGTTGCCACCTTGAGTTCGCCCTGAATCAGCTGGTAGTAGTTTTGATCTTTAAAATCCTTTGTATTAAGGCCAAAACCTAGTCTGGGATCGAATGCACCTCTTGCGGATAACAGTTGGGCATCACCCATAGTGACTTCTAAATCTGCTACTCTCGCCAAAGGGTGATGAACGACCACATCATGCATGAAATCGGCAAAAGGCAGCACGGTCGAGTCAACCGTTTGGCTCGCCAAATCCGCGCAGGTTAAGCCCAGATACAGACCACAGAGTGTCAGGAAATACCTCATTTCTTTAGCCTTTGTGGTGCGTCTGAAATCGTCTCGTAATAGTCAGGAGGGAACCCATTGATCTGTCTCCAAACCTCGTACCAAATAGGGACATTTTTCAGCAGTATCATGTTTACAGCCCCACCCCCTACTCGAAGGGCTTCTGGCCATGGTTCAGCATTGGGATCAGCAGACACCAATATGCGATAGAGGCCACTTTCGTTGGTAAAGTTGTCTATCGCGAAGACCGTACCGCCAAAAGTACCGTAGCTGGTGTTGGGCCAACCCGAAAACACGATGGCTGGCCAGCCATCAAATTGCAGCCTAACCTCTTGACCTTTCTTAATCAAGGGCAAGTCAAGAGGGCGAATAAACATCTCGACTGCCAGCTCATAGTCGGAAGGCATGATGGTGACAATCTCTGCTCCTTCTTTGATGTTTTCGCCGATTCCACTCTGCACCGCTTGCGTGATGATTCCGTCTTGTGGTGCCCTTATGTAGTAAAATCCCTGCCTCACACTGTAATTTTGATACTGGTTCTGCATCTTGGTTATCAGGGCTTCTGTATCGTACTGATGAGATAGCGCACTGAATTGATCGGACTGTGTCTTCACCAGATCTTTTTGAAACTCCACCTCGATTGCCGAAAGTGCAACCTGAGCATTGATCAAATCGTTACGACTAGCCAGCAATCGGTTTTCTTTGCCAATCAAATCTGCAGAAGCTTTTTGCAAGGCCAATTGGCGCTTTTCTAAATCTGTCTTTGACTTCAAACCCTGATCATAAAGTCGTTGCTGGCGGGCATTCTGCTCTCTGGCGACTTTTAGATTGAGTTGAGCTGCCACAACGTCCATGCTGTCGCTCGTCACCTTAAATTGGGCTTGCGCCAGTTTGTTTTCTGCTTGCTGTAATTTAAGGTCCCGGCCCTGGGACAGCACACTCATCTGGTCTTGCAGGGCCGAGACTTTGCCCTGATAAGATGCGAGGGCAGACTGCTTTGCCGTAATCTGATCTCGGGTTCTCTGCAAGAGGTCGGGATCAAAATAGTGGTCTTTAACTTCAGAAATAAAGACAATGGTATCCCCTTTTGATACGACATCTCCTTCTTGCACAAACCATTTTTCGATTCGCCCTGCAATCACAGACTCAACAGCCTGAGGTCTCTGGTTAGGTCTCAAGGTCGTTACTTTGCCCCTGCTCATTACATTCTGTGTCCAGGGCAAAAATGAAGTGACGACAATCAGTACAAGAAATCCTGTCAACAAATAGATGAGGGATCGTCCAGATCTGCGGTCTTCCGCCTTTTTTAATGAAGGGAATTCGTTCCTGTCAATGGAAACTCGATTTGCTGAAATGTTTAACATGATCTGTCGGATTAAGTAAACAGGTGAATGGCTTGATCGAATGAGCTCGTGCTGATGACGGCCCCATCCTTCATTTCTACAATCTGGTCACATCGTGCAGCTAAATAGGGATCAGTAGATACGGCAACCAGCGTCCATGGGCGGTCATCACCGGTCAAGAAATCGATGATTGCCTCTCGATTGTGCTGGTCCAGGTGCTCGAAAGTATCCTCAAGTAGAATGAGCGCAGGACGATGGGCGATACTTCTGGCCACCAATAGTCGCTGGACGATACTTCGTGGGAGCCGCTTTCCTTGTGGATCCAAAACCGTATTGTAGCCCTGATCAAGGGATTGCACAAAGGCTTCCAGTCCTACATTGGAGAGCGCCCAAATCACATCGGCTTCCGTGACCTTCTCCCTTCCCATTGATATATTCTCCAGGAGCGTACCTTGAAACAATTCTTCTTGGGAGAGGCAGTCGCCTACATTGGCGCGCAACGAATCAAGATTTAGATTGCCCTTCGGCAACCCATTGTAGGCAACGGAACCGGCATTAACTTCATATACTCCTGCAATGATGTTAAGCAATGTGCTCTTGCCAGATCCATTGGCTCCGCAGATGAGAATCCGTTCCCGCCGATCGATTTGCAAATTGACCTCCTTGAGGTTGTATTTGTTGTGTCCTGGATACGTAAATGTCACATCATTGACCTGGATGGCGAGGCCCGGTGCAGCTGGATCCAAGGGTACTCGTTTTTCCGAAGTGATTATGGAGGGTCTT
>JAHQVP010000121.1 GCA_019634275.1 Saprospiraceae bacterium | reverse complement strand
TGATTGAATCTGAGGTTTATGGCAACGTGGTTTACTCCAATTTCCTGCAACTGATGGAAGTAGTCCAGTAAGTAGTTTATTCCCGTGCGGATGCCCAGATGAATGCCGACCGGTTTGGCATCATCGTCATGCAACAGGTCGATGTACAGTGGTTGGAGAAAAGGTTTGTTGATTTTTTGCCGCAAGGGAATCTTTGCCCTCCAATCCTTTATGTTTTGTTGCTGCATATAGAGATTGCGGGGGTAGTACATCCAGCCATCTCCGTGTTCGGCAATCCAGGCCAGGTCTTGTTGGCTGTGTCCGGTGATGAGCATCGGGATCTTGCTGCCAAAGGGCTTTGGCAAGATGTCTAGTTTTCCGTCAAGATGTCCAAAACTTGATCGTTCCATCACGGGAAAGTCCTGCTGTGCTTTTCGGATGTAGTGGTAGGCATCGCGAAAGGCCAGGCCCCTCCCTTTGTACTCCGAGTTCATAGCAGGATATTCCTCAAAGCGATCGCCTGAAGCCACTCCCAGAATCAACCTGCCGCTTGAAAGTTGGTCTATGGTGGCCGCTGATTTTGCCACATGAAGGGGATGATGGAGAGGCAATGCGATGCTGGCTACTCCCAGCGCGATCGTCGAAGTCTGCGCCGTTAGATATCCGAGGTAGGTGAATGGATCATAAGTTTGTCCAGCATCACCGAAAGACGGTACATGTGCAGGAACATCCCTTACCCATACTGCGCGAAATCCTAACGTTTCAGCTAATTGGACGCGTTCCAAATGACTTTCCATGGTCGGGACAGTACCTTGTCCATATTCCTCGATCGGTATAACCAGACCTAAGCTCAGTTTTCCCTGTTGGAAGACAGTGTTGAAACCGGCATTGATTCGTTCGAATATAGGGGGCAAGTCGCTGTGCTTTAGTTTTCTATGACCACCTTGCCCATTCCCTGACCACTAAGCAATCGTTCATAAGCTTTATCAACTTCAAGCAATGTATAAGAATTGGTATCCAAGACCGGGTTGAGCCCTTTTGACTCCACAATGGAGGTGATTTCGCTGAGGATATGATGGTGGTCCTCTCGGTGAACATCATGTAACATGGGGATGAGCATAAAAACCACATGGAGCGACAATCCCTTGAAATGTGCCATGCTGAGATCAATTTCGAGCAATGAAACAGTACTAACGACCTGACCATTCAGTGCAGCGGCCTGGAAGGATTTCAACATATTAGCGCCTCCCACAGAATCATAGACAATGTCAAAACCATTTCCATTGGTATGACGCATGACGTAATCGTCTACCTGTTCGGTCTTGTAGTTAATGGCCGTCGCACCCAGCTCTTCAATCAGGGCCATTTGGCTGTCTCCTCCTCCAGTCGAGAATACGGCTGCACCGAAGTGTTTCGCAAGCTGTACTGCTACATGACCAACCCCTCCGGATCCACCATGAACCAGCACGCTTTGACCTCTTTTAATTCCCGCTCGCATAAGCCCTTCATAGGCTGTAATTGCTACCAGTGGCAACGCCGCAGCCTCACGCATGGTTAGATTTCTTGGTTTACGTGCGATAAGCCTTGCATCTGCAGCGATGTAGTCCGCCAAGGTGCCAGGCAATGAAGCGAGTCCTCCGGCACAGCCATAGACCTGATCGCCCACTTTAAAGTCCGTTACCCTGGAACCGATGTCTTCCACTGTTCCAGCAAAATCCATTCCCAGGAGTGCTGGTGTGCCTGGCGAAAGCGCAAGAGCCTCGCCCATACCCTTGATCATGGTGTCGACGGTATTAACACTTGAGGCTTCTATTCTGACCAGTACCTCATTTTCTGCGGCTTGTGGCTTGGGAATATCCGCTAGTTCAAATTTGGAATCGGTACCATATTGGGGGAGGATCATTGCTTTCATATGTTTACTATAAATTATATAGTTGCAATAATAGTTATTGTTACATATTTTCACAATAACGGTCAAAAAGGATAGTAGCCATATGCAGGACAAAAACAAGATTAGGTTTCAGGGCAAGTCTTACCCATGCTGCACCAGCTTAACGATGGACATCATTGGCGGAAAGTGGAAGACCGTGATTCTCTATCACTTGAGGGAGGGAAAATTGAGGTATAACGAACTGCGCAAGGCCATGCCCACCGTGACTGAGAGGACACTCAGTTTGCAATTGAAGAAATTGGAAGAACATAAAGTCGTCCGGAGAGAGGTAGTCTACAAAAAGCCTCCGTTGAAAGTCTACTATTCTCTAACAGAATTGGGGACAACACTTTTGCCTATTGTGCAATCGATTGCGGATTGGGGAGATTATGTGGTAGGTCGCGAGTAGTGCTCACTATTGTGCGGGTACCACCATGCTTTACATTCTGAAGAATGAACCAATTTTTCATTGCCAAACGTTAGGTATTTGATGCGATTGTATTTATCCATGATGTTGGTTTGTGTGAGTATTTCTGTTCTCGCACAAGGAGGGGATTCCTTTGTCTCGGTAGACCGATGGGTTGATCAAGAGCAAAAGGATTCCTCCTGGAGTTTGGACGAATGGACAAATCATTTGATCGCACCATTCGATCAGCAAGTTGCAAGGATGAGGGCCATCTATCGATATGTAACCACAAACATCGAATACGACGATAGGGCATACCGCCAAGGACGGCGCAGAATCAACCGGACTATAGAAGATGTCCTTTACCGGCAAAAGGCAGTGTGCTGGGGTTATGCCGAATTGGTGCGAGCGATGTGTACCGTTGCCAAAATTCCTTGTGTGACGGTGACGGGATATGCAAAAGATGCCCCAGCACCTCGCAGTGCCTATGAAAAGTCTAACCATGCGTGGAATGCCGTACAGATTGAAGGACAGTGGCACCTCCTGGATGCTACTTGGGGTGCAAGTACCTTGAGGGGCAACACCGAATTTACCCTCGTAGACGACATCGACTATTTCCTAGCCCAACCCGATCTTCTGATTCATAGCCACTTTCCGCTTATGAAGATGTGGCAATTGCAATCCTGCCCTGTCCTGTTTGAAGACTTTCTGGCACATCGCTTCGAATCTGGTGAAGAAAAGTGTGAGTATAATTATTCGTTGCATATCGATTACTTTTTGAGATTGGACTACTATGAGCAACAGGTAGCCATCGTTCGGGAGGCTCATGCTGTCAATCCGACTCATGCTAATCGGAAGCAGATTGGACATGCCTTAGTGGACGTGGCGGTGCATCGTAAGGAACTGGGTGATCGGTACTTTGATCGTGACTCTGTTTCTCATGCCGTAGAGGAATTTGAGGCGGCTACCCGGATCTTCGACGTAGCGGAAAATCTGGTCGATTTTTATCCTTGGCAAACCAAGAGCATGGTTTTTGCCTGGGCCAACTTGGTGCAGGCACTCCATCGTGAAGAAGCTCAAGGACTTAGAAAGCATGAAGAAGTCAAGTCCGCTATATTACAACTGCAAACACACATAAGCCGACCTGAGATCGATTTGGAATTGCCTATAAGACACGAACTCGAAAAGCTGATTAATGGACTTTTGGGTCAGGGATAAAAGCATCTTTCATGAAAGAATTTAAATTGCAATTTGGGGGAAGGATACGTGATGATATGCTGAAGAAGTATGCCGAATCGGCTCATTGGAGCGATGGTAGATTTCAGAATCTGGAGGAGACCGACATGAGCATCAGCTTTTGGGACATACCAGAATTGATTTGCAAACAGCTCACTGCCAAAGGCACGATACCATCACATGCGCTCAAAGTGGAGCCATTGAAAATGGGAGAACTGATGCGTCAGAATAGCCCCGCACAATGTGTTTGGTATGGGCATTCCGCACTCCTCATGCAGATTGACGGTCTTACCATTATGATAGATCCCATGTTAGGACCGGATGCCTCACCCATTGGCCCTATTCGCACCAAGCGATTCTCAAGAAATACGTTGGATATTATCGATGAATTGCCGGAATTGGACGTGGTTCTCATCACTCACGATCATTACGATCATCTTGACTATGAGAGCATTAAGAAGCTAAGAACCAAGACCAAGGAGTACTTCGTTGCACTAGGAGTCAAGCGGCATTTGGTGGAGTGGGGTATCGATGGCAATTGCATCAAGGAATTCGACTGGTGGGATCAAGCAGATTTGGATACTCTGCAGATAACGTTCACCCCCACTCGACATTTTGCGGGACGTGGTTTGACGGATCGCGCAAAGTCTTTCTGGGGAGGCTGGGCATTTAGGTGGGGCCAAAACAACATCTGGTTCAGTGGAGATGGGGGATATGGCGATCACTTCAAGGAGATTGGAGCGCGTCTTGGTCCTTTTGATTTCGCTTTTATGGAGTGTGGTCAATACAATGAGAAGTGGCATCCGATCCATATGTTTCCTGAGGAAAGTGTGCAGGCGGCCAAAGATGCTGGGGCATCAAGGGCGATGCCCGTACATTGGGGAGGATTCTCGCTGTCACAGCATCGATGGCAGGAACCTGCAGAGGAATTCTATCATCATGCCCAGGCTAACGAACTTGAGGTGATCCTGCCGCCATTGGGTGTGGTCTTTGACTACGAGAATGCACCTGATCATCCCTGGTGGCGAGACTGATCGAACGGCAGATTACTGTAGATGCGTCTGGCGGACAATCGGGACCATTCATTCCTCATCCTTACTTGCGATGTTTTATCTTGCTCGGGAGCGGCACCTGTTCATGTTTTTACGCAGAGTGCATTCGGTCATTAAATTTGAAAGCGGACAAGATGAATTTTTTTTCCAGACTATTTAGAAAGAGAGCTCAGTCAGCAAACGTAGCTGACGGACTATTGTTGGAAGCAAATGTGTGTCCAAACTGCTGGGGCCGAATGGAGTATGATAATCAGTTTATGGATTACGTCAAAGATCAAACGAAGTCGAACATAAATCGAGACAAATCCAATCAGAAGGCGTTTGTACAGCAATTTGTCGAGACCCATGTTACGGGCATACATCTTAAAAGCGAAGGAGATATGCTGGCTTGCCCCAAGTGCACGGGCAAGTTTAAGAAGGTGTCGTCAAAACTTAACTGAGAAGAGATATTCCTGGACGAGAATAGGTGCTCCAGTCAATTTGCAATCCATTCGGCATATGGAAACGAAACGTCAAGGATGGAAGATCACCTATGTCCTGGTTGGCCTTTCTGTGCTGTGGTTTGCGCTAGTCCTGGCTCTGAATGGATTCAATGAGTATGCTGTGAGGGCAAACATCAGGTGGTCAGCAAGATTTAGTCTGATTTGTTTTTGTCTTGCCTTTGGAGCTTCTGCTTCTGACGCCATCTTTAAAGGTGCGATGTCAAAGTGGATCCTGATCCACCGCAGGTTCATTGGAGTTTCCTTTGCTATTATTCATTTGATTCATCTCTTCTTCCTGTTGCTGCTGCACTTTAGTTTTGACCAAATCTTTGTGCCGCAAGCCGTATTTGAAGTGACTCTTGGAGGTCTTGCGTATCTATTCGTAGTGCTGATGTTGCTGACTTCATTCAAATTCTTTGCGCGACACTTATCCAAGGATTCTTGGAGAAAGCTTCACTTGATCGGAGGCTATTGGATCTTAATTGTTTTTACGAACAGTATGGTCGGAAGGGTAGTTGGAGGTAAGTACGAATACCTGCCTTTTGCGGTCCTGGTGATTTTGGTCTGGATGATCAGACTTTGGCATGGAAACAAGAAGAGTGCTCCCTCAAAATGATGGAGTGCGCCATCTGCTATATCTCGCCCAGACGAGTGACGGAAAGTGTAAGCCTACACATTAGATTTGAAATGGCTACTTTTCGATGTATTCGAATCTAAAAGTGATCTTCCAAGTGTTTGATATTAAGGTTTCGATGCCGACATCGCTTATTCAAGGGTTCTTGGCACTCTTGATTGTGGGCATTTCCCTCCAGGATAAGGCCTTAGCCCAAACGAGATGGAAACAATATACCATTGATGACTCGGCGAGCGGAGCGGATGGGATCAAGCTGGCTGACCTAAATAGTGATGGGTTACTGGACCTTGTGGTGGGATGGGAAGAGGAGGGGATCACAAAAATGTATGTGCATCCGGATTCCCAGCATGTAAGAGAGAGATGGCCGTCTTTCACGCTGGGACGATCTCCCCAGGTCGAAGATGTGGCCATTATTGACATGAATGGAGATGGTCGTCTGGAGATCATAAGTTGTTCTGAAGGTACTTTGAGGAAGATCCTGGTGCATCGCAATCAAACAGAAGATGGTCGCCTTAGTGGAGGCAATTGGTCAACTGACGTTCTTCCTGCCTCAGATGATCTTATGATGTGGATGTATGCCCAGGCAGTTCAGATTGATGAAGTGCATGGGTTGGATCTAGTCGCAGCAGGTAAAGGAAAGGATGCCAGCATTGGATGGTTTAGGGCCCCAATGAGCGGACAAGGGCTGGATGCCTGGGAATGGCATCGCGTTGCACCTGTGGGCTGGATCATGTCCATCATAGCCCACGACATGGACAGGGATGGTGATATGGATCTTGTCATTTCGGATCGGAGAGGTGCCTGGAGGGGATGTCGCTGGCTGGAGAATCCGGGCAAAGGCTTTGTAGAGTCTGAGTCATGGAAAGATCACCTTATCGGATCGAGTCAATCGGAGATTATGTTTATAAGCATGGCCGATGTTGATGGAGATGAATCCCTGGAGATCGTTACCTGCGAGCGGACAGAACAGACGATTTCGATCTATATCCAGGCCGACCCTCTTGCACAACGTTGGCGTGAGGAAGTGTATTCGATACCCCCTTGGACTGGTGCTGCCAAATCCGTAGCAGTGGGAGACTTAAATCGCGATGGTACGGCAGACTTTGTACTCAGCGCCAATACCAATGGAGCGGAAAAGTCAGGGCTGATCTGGCTGGATGGATCGATCGCGGAACCCAGGCACCAGGATTGGAGAGAAATAGCGGGTAGACACAACGCCAAGTTTGATAAGGTCGAGCTGATTGACCTCAATCTGGATGGGTATTTGGATGTTCTTATCTGCGAAGAGAATTATGGTGAAAATAGCAATGGGTTGGGTGTCATTTGGTACGAAAATCCGTTTGGTAATGGTAATCGAAATGGAAAATGATCATGCAAAAATTCAGGAGACTAAGTAGTAGGATGATGACGAGATTGATGGGGCTTTTCGCTTTGTTAATTTGTGTTAGTCTATCGGCACAAGAGCGACCCAATGTAATTGTGATATACACAGATGATCAGGGAACGATGGACCTCAGTTGCCTGGGAGCCGAAGACCTCATCACGCCTCACATGGATAATTTGGTGAAAAGTGGGACTCGCTTCACCCAGTTTTACGCCTCTCCCATTTGCTCACCATCTCGCGCTTCGCTGCTGACCGGCAAGACTCCTCAGCGAGCAGGTTGTCCAGGAAATGCTGGGGCCAGCAGCAGGAGTACGCAAGGCCTTGCTGGCAGTGAATACACCATGGCCGAAATGTTTAAAGACGCTGGGTATCGCACTGGTCACATTGGCAAGTGGCACCTCGGCTATCAATCTGAGATGAGTCCCAACGCGCAAGGATTTGATTATTCCTTTGGCCATTATGTGGGATGTATTGATAACTATTCTCATTTTTTCTACTGGAATGGCCCCAATCGTCATGACCTTTATCGTAATGGCAAAGAAGTGTTTTATGATGGCGAGTTTTTTCCAGACCTGATGGTGAAAGAGGCGTCTGATTTCATCAGACAGGATCTAAGCCAACCTTTCTTTTTGTTCTTCGCCATGAATCTACCTCACTACCCCTATCAAGGCGATGAAAAGTGGTTGTCTCATTATAGAGAGAAAGGAGTGGCTTATCCTCGTGACCTCTATGCAGCATTTCTATCCACGCAGGATGAGAGGATCGGATCCCTGATGGAGGAACTAGATCGTCTGGACCTGCGCGAAGAGACCTTAATTGTCTTTCAGTCAGACAATGGGCATTCAACAGAAGAAAGAGCCCATGGTGGAGGAGGCAGTGCCGGCATTTATCGGGGAGCAAAACAATGTCTTTTTGAAGGGGGTATCCGTGTACCGGCCGCCATCAGCTGGCCAGGCCGAATTCCAGAAGGAGAAGTGAGAGATCAATTTTCGGTCAATGCCGATTGGTTGCCAACGCTGGCAGACCTCTGTGAGATTGACCTCGAAATCAGTGATCTCGACGGAAGAAGTTTGCTTCCCATCATCAATGGGGAATCGCAGGAGACTCAGCACCCGGAAGGGTACTGCTGGCAATTTCAAAAGATGTGGGCCGTAAGGAGAGGGAAATGGAAATTGCTAGGCAATCCCTATGACACAAGCGATCGAGGGTACACCTTTTCAGAGACCTACTTCTTAGTAGACCTAGAGCGTGATCCAGCGGAACAGACAAACCTTGCGGATCAGCATCCAGATGTCGTGAAATCATTGGAAGCGCAGTATCAAAGCTGGCTCAGAGAAGTATCTCACTAAGTGACCATGTAACCCAGGCTAAAGTCATCGGTGTAGCTCCTGTATGGGCAGCGTTATTTCTAGTGGAAGGACTTACCTAAAATCACATGTGACTTTGCCTCCACTCGTATGCATATAAACACTGATGCCTCCACCATTCATGGTGCCGTTGATCTTGTTCTTCTTGTGGCTGCCAGAGAAGTTCTCCAGTTCGATGTCCACCGAACTTCCTCTCAGGTCAAGATCCATTCCCAAGGAGTGATCCAGTGTAGCATGTATGCTGCCACCGGATGTTTTTAAGTAGATGGATTCTTTTATGCCTGTCACATTGGCTTGTATGCCTCCACCGCTGGTAGTGGCTTCTACCTTGGTTGCGCTACCATCAATCTTAATCGGCCCACCGCTGGTGTGGACATCGACGTCTCCATCAATGTCTCTCAGTGCAATGCTGCCTCCCGAGGTTGACGCTTCGATGGCACCTCGTGCGTTTTCGATTAGAATTCTTCCACCACTCGTGCGAAGATTTTGGGTGCCCTCCTGGTCGTATACCGTGATGGCTCCTCCGGAGGTTCGCGCTATTACTGGACCTCGTGTCTTTTCGAGGCGAATGCTTCCACCACTTGTCTTGGCATCATGGGTGCCGTCTATGTCGGTAAGCTTGATGCTGCCGCCGCTTGTTCTGAGCAAGGTTGAAGTGTTAGAAGGTACTTCGAG
>JAHQVP010000120.1 GCA_019634275.1 Saprospiraceae bacterium | reverse complement strand
CCATAGACAAATAGACGACCAGTTTCTTACCGGCTTGTACACATAACTCTTGAATTTCCTCCACCCTGTTGACGGATTCCGCCAGCGTAGCATTGGTGTTACGAAGCTGAAAAGTCTCACTTACGGAAAAAGGGTAGCCCAGGTAACGAATATGCTCAAATGCACATGCATCTTCTGCTCCTCGTCGATTGGCCACTATGGCCAACAGTTTTGTCTTGGTCATGGAGAGGTCTAGCAATTGCAAAACCTCCGCAGTGTCGCGCATCTGCGGTATGGCCTTAGGAGAGACAAAACTGCCAAAATCTAAACTGTCAAAACCAACCTGCAGAAGCGCATTTAGATAGGAGGCTTTTCGCTGGGTATCGATAAACGGAACGATGCCTTGCATGGCATCTCGTGGACATTCAATGATTTTGACCTGAGGTTTTGCTTCCTCTTGGTGATCTTTGGTCATATCGCTAACGTCTCTCACCCAGGTAATTTAAACATTGTGCAGGGATGAAATTGTTAATAGTGCAATAGATTTATTTGATCTTTACTCAAGTATGAACAAGAAAGAACTTCTTACGATCGTAGGCTTTGCATTATTCATCATAGGTTTTACAGCCATCACGTTGTCTCTCGTGGGTCTTCGTTGGAGCTGGTTGTCATGGATCGACGACATCAATCCCTTGTTTGGATTCCTTACTAAGATCGCAATGGCAGTGGGAGGGATCACGTTGGTCGCCTACCTGCGGATGGGAAGCGGTATTCCTGAAGAAAAGGAGATCAAAGGGGAGACGCCCTAGTCTGTTACGTAGAGTTTGGTGCTGTTCTGCTGGTAGTCTCGAGTGATTTCGACGTGGTACAGACCTCGATTCAACGTGTTGTTAAAATCCATGTTGAGCGTTGTCGTGCCCTTTTCTAGCTGCACGTCACTTTGATAAATCACCCTGCCCAGCCCATCGAAAATACGCACGCTGGCTTCTCCACCCTCAAAACTATAGACCGTAAGATCAAAGTAGTCCCGCACGGGATTCGGATAAACAAGCATTTCAAGCTCACGTTCTGCGATGTCTACGGTGTAGCAGGTGCGTGTCATTTCAAAGACGTTGGGTTGGATGGCCCGAATCTCTGTATTTCGCTGAACGATGTCAGACAGCTTAGAGGAGTTGATCATTTCGATCTCATCGGCAGAAAGGGTGGGATCAGACATGAAAAAGAAACGGTCACCGTCTCGGAGTTCACGGAACTGAGATTTGATGATTGACATCATAGTCTCGCCAAGAATAGCACCTGGCATATGAACTTCTGCCAGTAAACCTACCCAGGCGTCTATGTTGTCTACGTCACCATAAAGGGCTTCTAATGCCTGTGCGTCAGTATGACTGTCGAAGCTCTCATTAAAGGATTTGATTTTAGGTAGTCCCATGCTCCCTCGGATGCTATTGTAGTCGGGCAAACCACGTTCACGTCCACGATTGATGTTAATCGCTGCGAGGTCCATGCCAATGCCCATGCCTGGAGGGCCAAAAAGAAAATTGCGGACATCATCAATTACTTTGCAATCCAAAGATTGTTGAATCTGAGCAGACATGCCTTTAACCAAGGGATCAATCCCGCTGGATACCACGGACAGGGGATTGAAGAATGCATCCAGGAGATGCATGTCTCCTTCAGCCATTGTATTGCAATCGTCATTCATTCTCAGAATGTCGCTGCTTAGTAGGGTATGGCCGAAGCGGAAGGCGGCTGCTGAGAAGACATTGGATATGCTGGGATCGACAGTAGCATTGTATCCATCGTAATCTTCAAGATCTACTCCCATGGCCGGTAGCCACTCATTATATGTAATGGCTTGTAGCATCCCACTCACCATGGTTCGCGCTTTCTGATACAACTGCTCGTCATCAGCATTGGGATACTCGATCTTTAATTCATCACAGAGCCGATTGTGTTCGCGGACGAAGATGGTATGCATCGCCGTCAAAAGGATATTCTCATTAGCACGAACGTCGCCTGCGACAAACCATCTCTTCATGTCAGCAAACTGACTGAGCTCCATTTCCGGAGCATGCACATCAGTCGCACCATTAAGCTCACCATTGTCGGTATTCCACGGCAGTAAATTGCCACTGGAAGTCTTAAGCTTTCCGTCCTCCATAGTACGTAGCCATAGAGCCCTTTCGATGTCAGAGCCATAGATGCCAGACCCGTCAATGAAAGAAGTGATCTCATTCGCAAATTGGCGAGGATTGCCCACTTCCGTACCTGAGCCTTCCATGTATTTGGAGCGCATCATGGGAATGATGGTGGCCGTTTGACAATTAGGGTCGAAAACAGGGTCACAAGGGGGCACCACGATCATTGCCGGCTCGTCTCCAGAGGCCACCAACACAATGTCGTGATCAATAAATTGACCGAAAACCCACACATAGTCAGTCAGGTCGTGGTCGTCATAGATTTTGTCGTCTTGGGCAAAAAGTTGGTTGCTGATTTCCCTTGGATTGGGTCGATCGACACCAGATGGTGTACCAAATTGATCGGCAAAGTTTAAGGATGTGATGACTTTTAATGGGGTAGCGGTGGCTCCGTATTCCGGGTTAGATTTGTTATTCCCTACACCGTCATACGTACGAATCTGTGCCTCACCCGTATAGGCAAGCAGCGTCATTATGGCAATGACCACAGTTCTTGGGTACAACTTCACGCTCATCTGCTCAAATCGTTTTGGTCCGTTCGGTCTGTTGTTCAATCGGTTATAAGCTGCTCTTTCAAGCGGAGTTATGCAGCATGGGCACTGCTTAACTCTGCGTCAAATGTAACAGATTTTTAGCATCATACTAAGAATTAACTTATTAGTTTGACTGTTATATGTAATTATTTTATAATATATTCATTAGCAGCACATTACAATATGTTAAAGCCATAAGCGTGCCAGAAATGCAGAACTAGAGATGAATCACTTCATCGTAGGCTGCAGCGGTGGCTTCCATGATTGCTTCGCTCATGGTCGGATGCGGATGAACGGTCTTAATGATCTCATGCCCAGTGGTTTCCAGCTTTCTAGCTGCAACAACTTCTGCAATCATTTCCGTCACATTGGCTCCGATCATATGCGTCCCAAGCCATTCGCCGTATTTGGCATCGTAGATGACCTTGACAAATCCGCCTTTATGCCCACTCGCACTGGCCTTGCCAGAAGCAGAGAATGGAAACTTGCCCACCCTTATTTCATAGCCAGCGGCTTTAGCTGCTTCCTCGGTAAATCCGACGGAAGCCACTTCAGGATTGCAATAGGTACATGAAGGAATGTTTCCGTAGTCCAGCGCTTCTGGATTTTTACCGCAGAATTGTTCCACACAAATTATTGCCTCGGCACTGGCCACATGGGCAAGCGCTGGGCCAGGAGTTACGTCTCCTATTGCATAGATGCCAGGAACATTAGTGCGGTAGAAATCGTCTACGGTGATCAAGCCATTTTCGGTCTTGATGCCGAGCGCCTCCAAACCAATGTCCTCAATGTTGGCTTGCACGCCTACTGCCGACAGGACTACATCGCAATCAATTTCTTCTAATTTGTCTTGCTTTCTGTTCTTTACACTGACCTTCACTTGCTTTCCGGAAGTATTCACCGATTCAACACTTGTGTTGGCCATGACCTTGATTCCAGCTTTCTGGAAGGTCTTCTTGAGTTCTTTGGAGATGTCAGGATCTTCTCTGGGGAGTAGACCTTGTTCCAAGAACTCTACTACTACAACTTCTGTACCAATTGCATTGTAGAAGTAGGCAAATTCAACACCAATGGCACCTGCACCTACTACGACCATCTTCTTTGGCTGCGTAGGTAAACTCATCGCCTTGCGGTATCCGATGATTTTTTCTCCATCAATCTTAACGGTTGGGAGTTGCTTTGATCTTCCACCGGTTGCTACAATGATATGCTCCGCTTCGTGAGTAGTGACTTTGCCTTCCGTATCGGTAACCTGTACTTTCTTTCCTCTCAGCAATTTTCCATTGCCGGCCAGGACCTCGATCTTATTCTTTCGAAATAGGAAATCGATGCCTTTGCTCATTCCTCCAGCCACATCTCGACTTCTCTTGATCATTTTTTTGAAGTCAGCCTTTGGTGTTCCTACCTGTATGCCGTAGTCCTTTGCATGACTGATGTAATCAAAGACTTGTGCACTCTTCAGCAAGGCCTTGGTAGGAATGCATCCCCAATTGAGGCAAATGCCTCCCACCGACTCCCGCTCTACCACGGCTACTTTCTTCCCTAGTTGTGACGCTCGAATTGCGGCTACATAGCCTCCTGGACCTGTGCCGATTACAATTACATCGTATTTCATTCTTTGCTTTACTTGGTTTACTGATCGGCGCCAAAGATACTCCAATTTGGGATGCATGTGGAGTGCCTTGTGGCACACGACTTAAGGCTTAATTAACGGTTTACACGATGCGAGTGTTCAAGCAGTTCCCGATCTTTACTCCATGCCTATGATGTTGCTTCTTGTTTGGTCTGTGTTTGCCTCCTCCTGGCAAGACTTTCAATCGATTGATGGCCGATTTTCGATCAAGAGTCCCCATGCTTTGGACAAAGTGGCGAAGGTGATTTCTACTGCCGTAGGCGATCTGGAGTACCACAACTACTTTTGGTCCTGCGATCATGACTCTCTTGGCTACGGACATTTTGTGGTCAGTTATTGCGACTATCCTACAGGTGCTTTTCCAGCTGATTCGGTTGGCCTTGTTGATCTTTTTTTCGATGCATCTTCAGAGCAGGCGGCAACTGCCGTGGACGGCGAACTAATCTATGAAGACGACATCATGCTGGGTTCTTATCCGGGGCGTTTTTGGCGGATACACTATAATGAAGGAGAAACAGTGGTTAAGACAAGGGCTTTTCTTGTGGGAGATAGATACTACTCGGTGCAGGTGGCAGTGCTTGCGGCATCTGCTCAAGAAGCATTTGTTGACCGATTTCTTAAGTCATTTAAAATCCTAGAGTGAGAGGGATGGCGAGGTCACTTTGGTTTTGGACGAAAGACCTTGATTTTAGCCGGATCGTGTTCTAGGTAAGGGCCTCCGATCAGGTCAATGCAATATGGAACTGCAGGAAAGACAGCGTCCAGGCATTCTCTGATGGCTTTGGGCTTTCCTGGCAAATTAATAATGAGTGTGCTCCCACGGATCCCAGCGGTCTGTCGAGATAGAATAGCGGTAGGCACATACTGCAGACTCACTGATCTCATCAATTCACCAAAACCGGGCATCATCTTTTGGCAAACCTCCTCTGTGGCTTCGGGAGTCACATCTCGAGGGGCCGGACCAGTCCCTCCTGTGGTGATGATAAGACAGCATCCTTGTTCATCACTCATGGATCGCAGAGCTGCTGCAATTTGATCTGCTTCATCCGGAATGACAGCATAGACGGGGTCAAACTCCGAGATGAGATATTCCCGGAGGGCAGCGACTGCTGCCTTGCCGGGAATGTCCTCGTAAATTCCTTTGCTGGCGCGATCAGATACATTGATCACCCCAATTCGAATCGAATCAGTTGACATCTTTCTTTTGGTCGATTTTGATCACATCAAGAGACTTACTGCGATAGTTTTCATTAAAACGTGGCAGGTCCTCCTCCACTACACTTCTGAAGATATCCAACTGCTGATCTATTTGACCTCCGATGTCTTCCTTGACGCCAATCTGCTGCTGAGTAGGAGCGTAGTCTCCTCCGCGATTGATGGTATTGAGATAGGCAAGCTTATTCGTCAGTCGAATAGGGAAATTAAGCGGATCTTGTCGACTTTGGTTTTGAGTCTGGTACAAAGTCTTTTCTATCTCAGAGATCTTCTTCTCTATGTCTTCTGCTTCCTTGAGAAGGTCCTCTGATTGTTCATCTCCCTTAAGAATCGGCTTTAATTGATTCATTTGAGATTTAATCTTTCGGATCTCCTTAATTGTCTGATGTGCTTCCGATACCTTGGCATTCACATCTTGGATGAAGTTAAATTGGGCCAGGAGTTCCTCCTCCGATGCTTCGGATCGCGGATCCATCAGGATGGTGAATTTTTCCGTTACGGATTCATCTCCGTGGTCTATTCGTACCGTGTATTCACCAGGCATTGCCATTGGGCCCGTGAGGCTACCTGCCCAGAAAATCATGCCTTCAAATTTTTCCGCATCGGGATGCCGTAGATCCCAGGTAAAGAGATTTGATCCTGATTCAACCTCCAGCTTGTTTTCTTTCTTATTCTCGGTAGAGTAGCTGTCAATTTCCGTGCCGTCGGAATCCAAAATATGGATTGATGTAGCTACCGATTCATCATCTTCGTTAAGGGCAGGCAAATGGAAGTAAATCATCGCTCCAGCCGGGTGATTCGTGCCTGCTGTCTTTAGGTCTTTCGCTTGCCCTCCTCGCATTCTATAGGTGTCTTTAGGCTTAAACACAAAGAATGATTCATTCTTTTTCTCTTCCAGCTGATAGAGCGGGCTTAGATCATCCACCACCCACAAACTTCTGCCTTGTGTCGCGACTACCAGATTATTGTCTTTGACTGCCAGGTCGGTGATCGGTACGATGGGTAGATTGAGTTGGAATGCTTGCCATTGGCTTCCATCATCAAAAGAGACATACAATCCACTCTCAGTACCCGCATAGAGTAGTCCTGGTTGGTTGAGATCACTACGCACGACTCGGGTAAAATGTCCGGCATCGATCCCCCTTACGATCTTGGTCCAAGTCTTACCATAGTCTTTGGTCTTATAGAGATAGGGCTTGAAATCACCATTCTTGTAAGAAGTTGCGGCTAAATAGCACCCCCCATCACTGTGTGGATCAGGCTCAATGCTGTTGATCATGGTCCATTCTGGCAATCCTTCTGGCGTGATGTTGCTCCAGTTTTCGCCTCCATCGCGACTGATATGCACTAGCCCATCGTCCGAACCCACCCAGAGAAGATCTTTTACTCGCGGGGATTCCGCAGCGGCAAAGATGGTGCAATAGTATTCGACACTGGTATTGTCCTGGGTGATGGGACCACCGGATGAAACCAGCTTCGTAGGATCATTGCGGGTCAGATCTGGGCTGATAATGTCCCACGAACTGCCTCCATTGGTGCTTACGTGCAGATGATTAGACGCCGTGTATAGCTTCTTAGGATCATGTGGAGAAAAGAAGATGGGAAAGTTCCATTGAAAGCGATATCGCATCCCTTCCGCTCCATGTCCCATGGGGTTATCAGGCCAGACGCTAACTGCCCGACTTTGATCTATGTCATGATTTTGCCGTTCTATTACTCCGTCATAGCAACCTCCATAAACGATCTCTTGGTTGAGTGGGTCGATGGCAATGTGCCCGCATTCGCATCCTGCCGTGGCTTCCCAATCGTCTTCTGTGATTGCATATCCGGACGTTCTCGAGGAGATCCGAATGGTACTGTTGTCCTGCTGTGCAGCATATATCCGATAAGGAAAATGGTTGTCTGTAGTGACTCGATAGAATTGGGAAGTAGGTTGGTTGTGGTAGGTTGTCCATGTAGCGCCGCCGTTCTTGGATACTTGTGCTCCACCGTCGTCACCGATGATCATACGTTGATTGTTGTCGGGATCGATCCAAAGGTCATGATGGTCTCCATGGGGAGCGTTGAACGCTTCGAATGTCTTTCCCCCATCCTTAGATCGATGATAACGTACGTTGAGTACGTATACAATGTCCTCGTCTTGGGAATCCGCAAAAATGCGGGTATAGTACCAGGCACGTTGACGGAGCGAACGGCTTTCATTCAGTTTACTCCAAGTGCTGCCTCCGTCATCTGAGCGGAACACCCCACCGGTTTTGGACTCGATGATAGCCCATACTCTTTCCGAGTTTTGAGGAGATACGGTAACGCCAATAATGCCGACTGTATCGGTCGGGAGTCCTTCGTTGCGGGTGATTTCTTCCCAATTTTCTCCAGAATCGGTACTTTTCCAGAGGCCACTCCCATCTCCTCCACTAGAGAGGCTATAGGGGGTTCGTCGAATTCTCCAAGTAGAAGCATATAGAACTCTGGGATTTCCGGGATCCATCACGAGATCGACCGCTCCGGCATCTGCATTAGCAAAGAGCACCTTCCTCCAGTTCTGCCCCCCGTCCACACTTTTGTATACGCCTCGCTCACTAGATGATGAAAACAAGTTGCCCATGACAGCGGCATACACCACATCTGGATTCTGAGGATGAATGCGAATGCGTGAAATGTGGCGGGAATTCTCCAGTCCGATCTGTTCCCAGGTTTTCCCTCCGTCCACGCTTTTCCACATGCCATAGCCATACGACACGTTTCCTCTTACGGTCTTTTCACCACCTCCAACGTAGATGACGTTTTCGTCGGATGGTGCGACCGCGACTGCTCCAATGGAGCCACCAAAATACCCATCGGAAATATTGCTCCAGGTGCTTCCTGCATCTTCTGTCTTCCAGACTCCACCGCCGGTACCGCCAAAGTAATACAGGTCAGGATTGGATGCTACTCCGGTAACGGCTGCGGAGCGCCCACCACGAAAGGGGCCAATGTTTCGAAATTCGATGGCATCGTACAAGGACTCGTCATGCTGCTGGGCATGCAGTTCTTGATCGCCAACGCTTAGAGTGAGTGCACAAAGAAGTGCAAGTACTAGATATTTTTTCATCGTTGAGAACTTGTAGAGTTAGTGGGGGAAAGGTACTCAATCTTATCAGGAGGGGAATACTTAAAGCGTACTTTTGACAGGTGCAGATTCAACATGGCAAGATCCTGCTGGAGACGTCTTCTGAGGTCCTGCGTGGCCAATTGAATACCTTTCTCCCCATTACGGTCCAGGATACGATTGATTCGGACAGGCTGGGAACCTTGGAAATCGCCATTAATCAGCCTGAAATAAATTCGCTCGTTTTTGATTTCCCACACCTGCAGATCAATGCCTCTGGAACCTTGCATATTCGAGGGGATAGCGTCCTATTTGCAGCAAAAGTGTCTATCCAGTCGGAGACCATTACTACTCTCTTGTCTTCGAGAGCGTTTGGGATCAAATTGAAAACGCTTGATATCGTCATCCTCGAACTCGAGGAGGCGGAGTGGAGGCGCATCTCGATACCGAAACAGGTTATCCAGGGACTCCTCAATTTGACAGAGGGTAAAATCAAAAACCAATTGCAGCAGGGACTGCAGCGTCTTGCGCAACTTGACTACGTAGAAGAAACGCTCAACCGCCACCTAGAAACCCTCAATGCTTCTATTGGAATGCCATTAAAGGCAAAGTTGGAGCTAGAACGAATGATAGGAGAGCGCCAGGTATTGCGCATATTCATGCAGGCATTGCTGACAGAGGAAGGTGCGGAATCACGCGTCGCACACGGGGCGGATGGTGCTTACTGCGCTTGTTCATGGGATGACGTAAATGAGATCATCCATCGCCTGTTACCGACCTTGATCTCCCACTATTCTATTTTGGAAAACATAGGGCTATCTTCACTCAAGGTGCATCATCGCGATGGACTTCTGGTAAATGAAGTTATACTTGATAATAGATACATTAAAGGATTGATTATCAAGCTAAAAATGTCGTACAATCAGCGTCTTCAGATGTGTAGTTTGGAGTCCACTGACCTGTTGCCAGTCTCGGGGACTGGCACATTCTCGAAGTTTATGATTCGATCGGCCGGGCCTTTCTTGCGTCGCAAGATTGAGCGCTTTTTTCCGGTAGACGTGGCAAGTCTTTTGCGCTTGTTAATAGTCCAAATCCAGGAGAAAACGTCGGATGCACCGGTACAGATTTATCCGGATGAGTGGAGGATAGCGTCACTAGAATGGGACGATGTCGGTATGTCATGTGCAATTGAAGGTGATTTGAGGGTGGTGTTGACGTCCGACTAGCGCCCTGTTCAACTGCCTTGTTGAGTACAGACATATTGCCAGCAATACACATGGATGAAAAGTTAAAAACGAAGAGCTTATATATGCAATAGTTGCATTATTTATAGAATTATGCAACCTTCAACTGCAATACAACAAATTATTCCATGAGCGGATCTGCGGACGGTCTCGGGGTGAATATCCCATGTCCTTTCCAGCCCTTTTTTTCCCATTTCAACATGTCTGATCTCGGGAGTTTACAGACTTTACTCATGGTTTAATCGACCTGCGTTTTTAGTTCCGTGCTCACCACTCCGTGTGCACGTCTCAAAGATGTTAGGTGCCAAGCAGGTAGCTGATTGTACCTTGCCCTTGCAACTGCAAGAATCGGCTGTCTGAATCCCGTCGGAGATCATCTGGCGGGATTTTTTTCTTTATGCAAAATGCTATTTTCGGCGCATGAGAAGAAAAGTAGTTGCTGGAAATTGGAAGATGAACAAGCGCCTCGATGAGGCGGTTGCATTAGCAGAAGCCCTATTGACGGTGGAGGTGCCAGCAGGCACAGACGTCATCTTGGGTGTACCACATGTGTTTCTTGATCGTGTCGTGAAGCTTACCGAAGCATCTTCGATAATGGTGGCCGCACAAAACTGCCACGCTGCGGATGGAGGTGCTTATACTGGAGAGGTCTCTGTGCCCATGTTGACCAGTGTAGGAATTGATGCGGTGATTCTGGGCCATTCTGAGCGTCGCGCTCAATTTGGAGAAGACGAATCATTACTGGCTGACAAAGTAAATGCAGTATTGGCCGGTGGCCTCACGCCTATATTTTGTTGTGGAGAACCTCTTTCTGTGCGAGAGGCAGAAGGACAAAATGCTTTTGTGGAAGCACAAATATCGGGCAGCCTCTTTGGATTGACCGATGAACAGATGGCAAAAATTATTGTGGCTTACGAACCCATCTGGGCTATTGGAACGGGTGTGACGGCAAGTCCTGAACAAGCCCAGGACATGCACCATGCTATACGCACCATGATTCGAGCTCGATTTGGGGATCAAATTGCAGATAATCTGAGTATTCTGTATGGTGGTAGCGTCAAGCCCGCCAATGCAGGTGAGTTGTTTAGTCAGCCGGACGTTGACGGTGGTCTAGTCGGGGGGGCATCTCTCAAGGCACAAGATTTCTCTGACATTATCGCTGCAAGTGCCTGATCGGAACGCTCCCTTACGCGCATGCGTTTGACTTTTATATGGAACAAATGAGAATTGCAGGTCGTGTTACCTATCAGTCCTTGGAATCTGGATTCTGGGGCATCATCGGCGATGATGGGTCGAATTGGTTGGTCCTCGACATGCCCGACCAGCTCAAAGTTCAAGGTGCTCGGGTAGAAGTGACTGCCATGCCTTCCGCACAGGAAAGCATATTTATGTGGGGAGAGCCCATCGAAATCTTGGCATTTCACACGCTGCCAAAATTCAGATAGTACCTGCAAGGCTAAAATCTAGCGGTAACCCCTCCGAGAATATTGAAGCTCACGGTGGGGTAGTTGTACCATCGCCGATATCGATTTGCTGCAAGATTGTTAAGCTGTAGAAAGAATCCGATATTTTCTAACACAAAGAAGTCGGCTCCCACGCTCATGTCCAGGAGTGCATTGGGTTGATCCTCGAGTGCGATTTCTTGGAAGGGTACCGCGTCACGAACAAATAGATCACCTTTGAGCCGAAGCTTGTCTCCTAGCGTCAAGTAGGTGACATTTGCTTTTGCCTGTAGCTGGGGTAGAAACCAAGCTTTCTCTTGCTGTGTCGTACTGTATCGATTTATGGTCAAATTTCCTCCCACGAAGAACTTAGGGAAGAGTTCGCCCTTGAGTGATCCCTGAAAATAGATGATGTCAACGGTGTCGTATACGGCATCGAAACGTGCCCAGGGTAAATCTTGGTTGACGGTGAACAGTCCCAGGTCGGTTGTTGGCTTAAATCCAGCTTGTAGAGAGAATTCGAGTCCGGAAAAGAGTCCACGCAGGCCTCCATAAAAGTCATAATAAGAAGAGTTTCTGACATCTGAAATGTGACTGACCATAAAGGGATTGTAGAGGGAAAAAGTCTTAAAGGTGTTCTTTTGCAGATTCCCTGCTGCGCCGACAAAGACAGAAAGATTGTTTCCCGCCAAGTTTAATAACAACTCGACATCCGGATAGAACTTTACGTCTTCCTGATCACTGCCAAGGCGTACGCCGATCTTAGCACGTAGGGCATCCGTCCCAAATGTAAAAGAAGGGCCAAAATAGAAGTTGGACAATGTCCGTCGTCCACTGGAATCTTGCAGACTAGCCTGGTCGGTTCCGATGGATACCGTAATGGGAAAGTTTCCCAACCATTTAGTGAGTCCTAAATCAAGTTCTAGTCCGGTCTCGCGAGTGTCAAATTCATTGCTGAACCGATAGACATCTGCATGAGCCCAATAATTGACTTTGCTGGGGTTTTCCGTGACATTGTAGATCTTCAAACCGAGTCCCACATCGGTCAATCTATTGGACACTTCGTCTTTTGTAAAGGATGTATCAGAGCGGTTGTATCCGTAGAAGTAGCTGTTGTCGAGGCTAAGCGATGCTTGTCCCTCAATGGCAAACCCATAGGAGGTCACGATTCTTCCTCGAAGTAGAGCGTCGTTGTCCGAAAATCGCAGGTTGTCAATGTTGTTATCGGTTGCACTGTGGTGTGATACTCGGGCCAGGAGGCTACGGTCGTCTGCATCAGCAAATGCATAACCGGCATCCAAGTAGGGAGACGTAGGATAGCCGAAGCCCGCCTTCAGAAAGCCTTGGTATGCCTTTGGAAGCTCTTCTGTTTTCATCGAGAGCGGCTTGAGCGTGGGCGGTTGATAAGTGATGGGCAAGATCTTTTCAGCGATGTTGTACTGAAAGTTTGGCAAAGTACGCTCTTCCTGAACCTCCTCTGGAGGGATCACCACCTTGTTGGCTTCAATTATTCTTGCCTCGTAGTCCTTTACGACTTCGACTTTCTCTTCTGGCAACTCTTGAGCAGTTGCCGACCAACAAGATGCACCTACGGCGATGACCAGTGCAAGGAGGCGGTAGCTGGTGGCCTTAATTGATTTATTCATTGTCGTTGACATTTCCTGTATCTAATTGAAGTTGATTGGCTCCCGATCCCTCGGTGCTTAGTCTACTCTGCTGTTGCTCGAGTTGTTCGATGGCTTTGATTTTTTGGTTTGCTTCTGTCAACAATTCTTCGTCTTCTGAAAAATTCTCGATCATGGCCTCTAGTGCAGCCTTCGCATTGAACAGATCCTTCTTCTGAACGAGTATGTCACTCAATAGGATGAGGCTCTTTGCAACCCAAAAGGGATAGCTACCGCTGGCTGAAAATGAGCTGCGGCAAATGGCTTCAGCCTCATCCAAAAGGCCTTCCTGAAAATCCATGTCTGCATTGAGATAGCGGGCCTCCGCAGTGCGTTCATTATTGGAGTGCCGTAAGACATCGGCAAAATGCCCACGCGCAATGTCATACTGCCCCTGGTCGTAAGCCAGCTTCCCTTCGAAGAATCTTGCAAAAGCCCGTTCTTCGTCCGTGGCCTGTGGGCTTGATGAGACCTTACTTGCATAGCGTGCGGTAGAGGCTCGATCACCTATCCGATAAGCAGAGCGCATGGCACCAATCTGTGCATCAAACTTCTCTTGTGGATCATCTGTCAAGGTCTCCCACTTGCTATAGAGGTCGAATGCCTGGCCAAAATCTTCGCTGTAATTGTAACTGATGAGTGCGGCTTTCCCCATTGAGCGGGCATATAGTGCTCCTTCGCCTTGTTGAATTACCCAAAGGTAATCTTGCAAGGCTTCCTGGTACTGTCGCAGCAGTGCCTGGGATTCAGCCCGGTAGTAATGGGCATTCAAGATGTTAAAGCCGCGAGGAAAGGATTGAATGTAGTTTCCAAATGCTTCCACAGCAGACTCATAGTCCCCTCTCTCGTAGTATCGCTCCGCAACGGAGTAGTTTAAGGCATCCCGCTCATCACCACTGACTTTGTAACCAGGGATGCTCTCTACAAAGGCAACATACTCGTTGGGCTGTCCCAGATCATCCACGTAGATCTCTTCAATGGCAGCAAGAGCATCTTTGGCTTCTGTGGAGCTCGGATTATTCTTAAATATTGTTTTGTAGTAGGTCAAGGCATCTTGGGTGCGCCCCAAATTGTATGCAATCAATCCCATACGCAGGTAAGCAGGATTGATCAGTGGCGATTTGCCCCGGTACTTACTCACCAATTGTTCCAAAGGGATCAGCGCCTCCTCGAACCTACTTTCGCCCTGGTAGGTTCTTGCCATCTCGTAGAGTGCATCGTCAGCATAAGATGACTTTGGATGGTTGGAGATCAAACTTTTTAAGGTGCTGATTTTGCGAGAATTGTTCCCGGTTAACCCGGCGATGATTGCATTTTGATAGAGGGCATATTCAAATCCAGGTGCATGACGCCGGATGGCTTCATCGTAGGCCTGCGAAGATTGGGCATATCGTCCTCGTTTAAAATTGCAATCTCCAATGCGCAAGTACGCGTCTGGCACCGCTCGAGCTTGCAATATATTTTCCTGTGATCCACTGGCCGTTCGCACGGCTGCCTCAAAATGCTCTTGGGCTGCTACGTAATCTTCTTTCTTGAAGTAATTATAGCCCTGTATGTAGTGGCCGGCAGCGCTTGAACTGCTGGAGGGAAGAGTGCCTGTGGTGCGAGACAAGGTCAGAAACCGTTCCATGATTTGGATGCTCTTGTCATACTGCTTTTGCTGGTGCATCATATCACCAATCCAAAAGTTGGCTTGAGCCTGTAGGTCAGGAAGCACCGGAGCACTTAGAGATTTTTGAAACAAATCATAGGCCCTGCCAAATTTACGTTCTTGATACAGCTGCAATCCTTCCTTAAAAGTCACCTTTTGATATGCTTCCTTTATGGTCGGTGTCTGTTCATCCATCTTTTCGATCAGGCGAATGGCAGTGGCATAGTCGTTGGTATTGACCAGGGTACTGGCGAGCAATTGCTGCGATTCCCTATAGTACTTAGATTCTGGCTGGAAACGTTGGAGTGCCTTGACCGCATCACGATCTAATCCCATCTCTGCCGATAATCGAGCATAGTGGAAGAGCGCTTCTTCTTGTTGTGCCAGGTCAAACTTCATGCGTGAGACGGTCTGAAAGGCATTGCGTGCACCGGCCTTTTCCCCTTGCTTTAGAAAACAATCTGCGAGATAGAACATGGCCGATTGCCCCATTTCATTTTTTTCATTATTGAGCTGTCGAAAGTTCTTCCCTGCCTCTTCGTATAAACCATTCTTGTATTGAGTAAGTGCGACCTGATAAAAATCTGCGGCGCGTAGCCGGTTAGAGTGTTGCTCATAGTAGGTAAGGTAGGGGAGGGCTGCCTGAAAATCACCCTTTTCAAAATAGGCTTGCCCCAACATATGTTGAATCTCCGTTTTGTTCTTGAGGCCACGTTTTTCCTTGCGAGGCTCTAAAAAAGCAATGAGTGCATCGTGATTCCCTTGACGGGCATGGATCTGGCCAATGTAGTAGGGCATGAGATTGGCATAGCGCGGAGCTTGTTCAATTCGAGACCAACTGTTCAGTGCTTCGTCGTAAGACTCGTTGTAGAAGGCTGTCATGCCGTAGTAATAGTTGGCTTCTTCATAAAATGCACCCTGATGATCCCGGACCTCAAAAAGCTTGGCACGGGCTTCATCAAATCGTTTGCGAACGAAAAGGCAATAGCCGTGTTTGAATCCAATCTCTGCCTTTTCATCCTGGGTCAACCCAGTTTCCTGAATCATGCTGAAAAACTCAATTGCCTCTTCGTAGTCTCTTGCATTGTAGTAGTAGTTGGCCAGTTCGAAGAGTGCTTGATTGGCTGTAGGATCGGGACGTTGCGTACGCACAAAATCCGTCATGAGTTTCTTGCCTTCGGGTTGTTCTAGGCGGACTGCACTTTTGGCATAGAGCAACTGGGCTTTTTTGTTGATAATCCGATAGCGTGGTTCTTGCGCAGGAAGTTGCTGATGGATAATCTTGCGAAACTCATCTTGGGCCATTGAGTAAAGGCCCTGATCGAAAAACTCTTGTCCTTTACTAAAGGCCAGATTAGGCTCTGTAAAAACGGTGGTCCGTTGTGCCCCGATCGTTCCAGCGACGAAAGTAAGGAGGGCGAGTACAATAAGGCGTTGCATATACCGCATCTTCTAATAATTCAGACAATCTGATCAGAGGACGATCGCTCTTTACAAAGAGTTGCACCCTTGATAAGAATTTAACATTATGTAATATAAACTGCTAAGATATCTAAGCAAGTATAGATTACATCAAATACTAATAAGTATGGAAGTGCCTTATCTATCGCTTTGAATGAAGTTAGTGCATGAACGTTTGATCATTGCACCTTATTGACTGCCTGCTCAATTATTTCGGCGGCCTCCTCTATTTGCTGCTCTGAGATGATCAAAGGTGGCGCAAAACGAATGATGTTGCCATGGGTCGGTTTTGCAAGGAGTCCTAGGTCGCGCATTGCAAGACAGATGCGCCAGGCAGTGTCGGATTCTTCGTGATCATTAATGACGATTGCATTGAGCAGCCCTTTACCACGCACCAGGGTGACGAGCTCGGACCGTGTAACCAACTCCTCCATTCGTTGGCGAAACTGTTTTCCGCGATTTTCTGCTTGTTCGACCAAATCTTCGTCTTTGATGACCTGTAGCGCTGCCTGGGCTACTGCGCATGCCAGTGGATTGCCCCCAAATGTGCTGCCGTGTTCGCCTGGTTTGATGCAAAGCATAATCGGGTCGTCCGCTAGAACAGCCGATACAGGAAAAACTCCACCAGAAAGGGCCTTGCCTAAGATCAACACGTCGGGTCGAACATCCTCATGATCGCACGCCAGCATCGCTCCGGTTCTGGCGATGCCCGTTTGTACTTCATCTGCAATAAACAGTAGATTGTGCTCGTCACACAGCTTTCGAATACCCTTGAGATAGCCCTCATGCGGCACGATCACACCCGCTTCGCCTTGGATAGGTTCGATTAGGATGCCAGCCACATTCGGCTGCTGCGCAGCATGTTCCATCGCCGACAGATCGTTATAAGGCACAACATCAAATCCCGGGACGAATGGTCCACAATCTCCAGTAGAGCTTGGGTCCACAGATGCCGAGATGACCCCTAGAGTACGCCCATGAAAATTGCCACGTGCAAATACGATTCGAGCCAGATTGTCCTGGATGCCTTTGACTCGATAGGCCCATTTACGACACAGTTTTATTGCGGTCTCAACGGCCTCCACACCACTATTGATCGGCAACACTTTATCATAACCGAAGAACTCTGTCACATACTTCTCATATGGTCCCAGTTGGTCGTTGTAAAATGCACGTGAAGTCAATGTCAGTTGGTCCGCCTGCGATTTAAGCGCTGCGATGATGTGTGGATGGCAATGTCCTTGATTGACGGCGCTATACGCCGAAAGGAAGTCCAAATATCGTTTGCCTTCAACATCCCAAACATGGGCTCCCTGGCCCCTGGAGAGTACCACAGGCAGTGGGTGATAGTTGTGGGCTCCATGAACATCCTCCAGTTTCATTAGATCTGCACTGGAAGCAATAGTGGTAGAAGAATTCATAGAAATGACAGAATTTGACCACAAGGTAGTGAGTTCTTCTCAAGAATGATGGTCTTCGGCCTGAATGTCGAGGAGCTGCTTGTGGATGTTCATCACTTGTGGAATCAAAGAATGTTGACCATCGTTCACGATCACGAAATCGGCCAGCATTCCTCGCTGTTGCTCGGTCCACTGTCGATCTATTCTGGATTTGATTTCTTCATTAGAAATGCCATCGCGTGCTGCGATACGTTTGATTCTGATGGGCTCGGGGGCGGAGACGACAATCACATAGTCGAGCTCCAGATATGCTCCACTTTCGTACAATAAGGCAGCTTCGCGCAAGGTGTAAGGTGCCGATGGGAAGGTGCTGTGCCAGTTGGCGGCATCCGCATGCACCGCTGGATGGACAAGATGGTTTAAGGCTTCGAGCAAAAAGTCATCGGTGAAAATCTTGGAAGCCACCAATTTTCGATTGAGCTGATCACCCAGGTAGGCTTCGTCACCCAACAATTCTTTGATGGACTGGACCAACTTTGGCGATTGGGTCATCAATTTTTTTGCTCGTGTATCAGAATCATAGATCGGGATATTCAACACCGAAAAGATTCGAGCGACCAGACTTTTACCTGCTCCCATCCCCCCCGTAATGCCTACCATAAGGGTTTTTCGATCACCGCCTTTCATCTCTTAGTTTTCAAGTGGACAACAAATTGCAATTATTCGTATACATGTTGATACTTTTGAGGAAAATACGACAGATGACTAAAGGATTTGAGGAACCACAGGCTTTACGTGATGTGGGAGAATTTCACCACACGTTTGATCTCCCCATCTTGGAGACGCCCACTATTCCCGATGAGAAGCGATGTGCTCTGCGAATCAATTTATTGCAGGAAGAATTAAATGAATTGAAAGCGGCCATTGCAGATCAAGATCTCGTCGAAGTTGCTGATGCGCTCTGTGATCTTCAATACGTGCTCTCAGGTGCGGTGCACGAATTCGGACTGGGGGCCCGCTTCCGAGAGCTCTTTGAAGAAGTACAGCGATCCAACATGAGCAAGGTCTGTCATGATCGGGAAGAAGCGGAAGCTACTGCTCAACACTACCTAGATAAGAGCAACACGGACAGTGAGATAGTAGCCAAAGGGGATTTGTTTTTGGTGTATCGAAAGGAGGACCGCAAGGTGCTGAAATCCGTAAAGTATAGTCCTGCTGCACTTGAGCCTATTGTGACACGGGACTAGCTGGCTAACCTTGGACCTCTTGGGAATCGTCTTCTCATAACTCTTCTGAGAAGCTCCATGTCCAGAACCCCCTACTGGTGGAAGCGGCGTAGTATTCGTCAATTAAATCGATGGTTGTAGCGACAACGACTTTTATGTCTTCGATCGACAGGAGCAGCAGTTCATTCATGCTCCTCAGTTGCTTCAGCTTCATCAGATACTTGCGGTCATTTGTGAGGCCGACTAGGTCCCTGGGCCTCATGAGATGAGTGTCACTTTGGGGACTCCAATCGTCAAAGTAGATGAGCCCAAGGTCTAGCGCTTCGCGGACTAAAGCATGATATCGTGCATGGCGCCGTGCAAAATCGGGATAAGCAATGTCGTATAGATAGATGATGTATCTCCTGATTTTTTCCGAAAGAATGCGGTCCAATCCAAATGCTTTCAGAGATTCGAAAGGCGCGGAGGAGGTGATGAAGGTTGACGACTGATGCGCAATCGAAAAGTTGCTCACCGTATTCAGTAAGGTGCTGTCGTGTTCAAGGAAACCGATGCACATATCCTGACTCTCTAAAAATGAATGATGTAGATCTCGATTGGCAATGAAGTCATTAAGTTCCAGTTCTAGAGATCCCCTTATCTCCTGGATCAAGCGTTTTTCAAGGCGCTTTTCCTCACTCCGGTGTTGTGCCTCACTCAACTGGTATGCGATGCCGATTCCGATCACGATTAGGATTATTTCACCACATGCGTACAGGAGGTATTTACCAAATTTTTCCTCATTCATGAGCTTCTTGCGCCATCTCCCACCTCCTTTCAACATTTTCTCGAGCCCGCTGAATTGTTTCCGTTACGCCATTTCTTTCAGTCTCATTTTTTAGAAACTTCTGGTAATATTGAATCCGAAGTGAATGTCACCGGAGAAATAGTTTCCAGTGGTTTCTCTTATGAAACCTTTCTCTATCATCGAGCGGCTATTTGTAAATTGAAATTGGAAAACATGACCTCCGGTTTCAAGATCGACACCAAGAGCAAAAGAATCTTCCAGATTGGTTTCTCCGCGCTCCGCCAATCGATAATAGTATTCAGCATTTAGGGAAAAACGCTTGCTTAACTTTAATCGGCTGCCTATTCCTACTGCGAAGAGGTCATTCTTGCGATCACCTGTGACTTTGTTGAAGTGAATTAACGTTGGCATTATTTGCAAGGAAAAAATTGGGCTGAATTTCCGACCAATTAGACCTTGGAAAGCAAAAGCCACGCGCTCTGAAAAATCCACGGTCTCGTCTTGCTCGGCTCTCAGGGTATTAACGGCGATGCTGGAGAAAGCAGTGACGGAGAACGGAAGATTTCGAGCACCCGTCTGCTGTCTCACCAGGGCCAGTTTTGCAAAACCATCGTAGGTCTTTTCAAATGAATTTCGACCAAAACCAATTGTTAGGCCATCTGTCACTCCATAGTCCAGTCCAAATCTAACGTTGGCATTATCCAGTCCGAACAACTCATACGCGCCGGAGTTGAGTAATCCGAATCGGTGTGAGATCAAAAATTCAAGTGTGTGGGCGCGCCGAGTCATGAGGGTGTGCCCATTGATCAGTCTGCTGCCCTTGAATGTAGCTGTAGTAAGAGTAATTTTCTCTTCCTTTCCGTCTTCAAGCATGTCCAGCAAACTAGACTGTGCTGCAACGGAACCGCTAAGAATGATTTGTATGACTATGAATATCCACCTTTGCATGACCATGTCTAGAAGTTTGAATATTATCCGTTTATGTCAGTAAGCGTCAGGTCGACGGTGACATCAATTATTTCTGCAATATTTTTGATCACAATACGGGGAATTTTTATTTCGTGATCAGCGGTCTTTATTTTGAAATTTGATTTGGCTTCGATTTTTCCTTCGCTTGTTTGGATTGCGACTTCGGCCAAAAGAGGCTTAGTGATGCCATGTAGGGTGATTTCACCCTCTGCCATAATCGTGTAATCGCCGTCAACTGACAGATCATTCTCAGAGCTGAAAGAACCTTGAAAAATGGCCGTTGGGTATTTGTCAGATTCAATGTAGTTTTCATTAAAGTGTTCTTCCATTAAAGCCTTTTCGAAATGAAAATCGACCATGTCCATTTTTACCACGATCTCCTTACTAGATAAATCTAAGGCTGCTGAAACCTTTGCATTCTTGGCTTCGATATCTTCCAGCGGTGCTTTGGAGAAAAAGGTTACGTGACCTTCCTTAGTAAGAAATGTTTGCTGGGCTACTGCAGCCTGTGTGCACAATGTCAATAGACAAAATGAGATGATGTGTTTCATTTTTAGAACAATTTTTGATTAAGAATTATGACGTGATTATTCGTTGGCCCAGCACTTAATTAGTTCGATTTGTTCGTCGGTCAATTGAATGCCAGAGCTGGAAGGGGGCATGGTGCGGTTAGATGTTCGGGAGCGTATCCTTGCTTTGCGATCTTCTATGTTTTGATTGGTGGAGAGGTTTGGGGACTGAGTACCCCCGTGACAGCCACTTGTTGCACAGTTTTCCGAAATAATGGTATAAACTTCGTTTGGATTTACTTCGGCTTTTACCTCGACTTCCTGAATCACGGTGCAACCTGCCTCGTCCACAGCCTCTACTGTGTAGTTTCCAGCCGTAAGGTTTTCAAATACGTTTTCTGTTTGAGGTACTCCTCCATTGAGTGTGTAGTTGACTGATCCATTGCCATCGATGGCCTCGATGGTTATTTTTCCCGATCCATTGCCCTCGCAGTCATCATTGTCTATCGCGGTCTGAAGTTGCAGACCTGTTTTGTTTTCTATCTGGATGGTTTCACTGAATTCACATCCCTCTCGCAAGCTTGCCTCGACACGATAAGATCCGGCACTGAGATTTTCAAAAGAACCATCAGACTGGAAGGTTCCGTCACCGATGCGATATCTAAAATTTGATTGCTCCGCATTCCCGCTTCCATATCCACTGCTCCGATCAAAATCGAGTTCGATTTCGAATGACCCAATGGCTGCTCCACATGCCGTATTTTCAAGGGAAAGAATCTTGAAGCTAGGCTGGTCAGGGCAGGGCGTCAGATCCAGTTCATTGTCGTAAGTGCAACGGATAGAAAACACAATAAGAAATAGAGATGTATAGACAGCAGCTAGTGCTCTCATGGCAAGGATTGATTTGATTTTTTTAAATAAGGGTCTGGAAATTTACTTCTGCCCCCAATGAAATTGACAAGACAAAAGTATGCGGAGAGCTACATCCCTTCTGGTAGATTTCCGCCAATTAGCAAGAAAATGCCGCCACTGATTTTGGCGGAATTTTGTTGCGTAATGTCGTTTTTCTCTCCTAAGCCCACGCTGTCCTAGTATATTTTTACGGAACAATGTGCTCGAAAAAAGAAAGAGTAACTCAGATCAATCCGGCCGCTCGAAGGTCAGCTCAGTTTTGTGATATGGAACTGGAAATACTGCATATGCTATCTTATGAATATGAGATCAGTGAGATGACGCTGGAATGCGAGCTGAACGAATTGGAGATCGGGAAGATGATTCAGAAACTATATGAAAAGTTAGATGTCGATAGCAAGCCGGGTCTGGTGCGCGCGGCATTCGAAAGTGGACTGCTCCAAATCTACTGAGTCATGAGCGATTCATCGAGGAAGGATTGACTCCAAATTCTTTTTTGAAACATTTGGTGAAGTAGGAGAGACTGTTAAATCCAGTGTGGTATGCAATCTCAGAAATGGATCGATCATCCTGCAAGATCAGCTCTTTAGCTCGATGCAGTCGAACACTACGAATCAACTGATTAGGCGATTTATTGGTGATGGACTTGAGCTTTCGCTGCAGGTGTCGTTCACTAACGCCTACTTCGCGGCACAGGACCTGAATGGAATAAAGCTCATCACCGAGATGGTCTTCTATACTTTGTAGAACATTTTCGAGAAAGGAGTGATTGCGTGCCGACGGAATAGGGTAATATGGCTGGCTGCTTATGTTCGCGGCATATTGATCAGGAGCCTCCTTTACAGCCAAAATCTCCATCTTTCGGTGGCTAGGAGTCTGGATGACATCGTGCGCTTTTGTCTCAATGCCCGCACCGGACAATAAATGCTGAACCGTTTGCGTGATGAGGATTTCTCCCCAGCTTCCCATCGACATTACATCATCTGTGATCTTGATCGCACGGCCACCAAGGTGATGGCTATGGTTACGTACGCACTCGCCGATGTGAATGGCTTGACAAACCGATAATTCTAATTCCTCCAATGCCGATCTTAACTCCATCGCACAATGCACCGCCTTGCTGGGGCCATCAAATGTTGCGGTGTATGATGAAGCAGAATCGCGTTCGATTCGTCCTCTATACTGGGCAATCTTTTCAGAGGCAATGTGTCTGATTTGCTGTTGCAATTCTAGGGCAATCTCGGCACCATATACGGCCCGCTTCTTATCGAGTCCGGCAACTTTCATTTTTAAAATGGTGGCTAGGACTCTATTATGCACAGGTGGCTCATGGCTAACCGATATAAACTGTAACATGCTATCCAGAACCGACTCCGCATCTCCTACCCAAAAGAGATGGTCGCTGCCTGGAAACTCCACCAATCGGGAGCCTTGTATCCTGTTGGCAATGAATCGACCTTCCTCGACTTTCACATCAATGTCATCTGTGCGATAGAGCAGGAGCGTAGGTACTTCGATGGTGTCCAATATGTCGATGATATCCACATTGGTATTCATTTTTGTTAACACGAGAGCCGCGGTCGGACTTGCACCCGATCTAAAGTAGCTTGCCAGCCACTCCATGAAGACCGCGTCATTTGCTTTGGATGGAGCCAGCGAAACCAAATCCATGTGGCCCGTGCCCCAGCTGGTTTCAATCATGTCATAGACTTTCTGACGTTCGATGCTTGTTGGTGCCCAGGGATAATCCTTGGCATACGCACGTTTGGCAAATACACCAAACGTGATGAGCGAGACGGTGCGCTGTGGGTACGTAGCGGCAAACAACGCTGACACGGATCCTCCTTCGGAATGCCCGAAAAGAATGGCTCGTTGTGAACCAACAGCATCCATGACTGCCCGGATATCATCCATTCTCTCCTCGAGTGTGGAGAGTTCTGTAACGCGATCGGAAAGGCCGGTACCACGCTTGTCAAACAGAATGACTCTCGTGTGATTTGCAAGACTTCGTAAAAAGTTGGTCAGTTCCGGGTTTTTCCACATTAAGTCTATGTTAGAAACCCATCCCGGCACATACACCAGATCTGTGTGTCCGCTCCCAAAGACCTGGTAAGCAATGCTCAGCCGGCCACTCTTGGTATACTGTGTTATTGGTTTTTGCAAAACAGACAAAGTCTAACTGTTGTAAAGTAACGCTCAAAGATGTCTAAACGCCATCGGTCAAAATAGTGAACATGTCTTTTTTTCGCTGTGGTAATGCCGAAATGCGCTTTAATTTGGTCACAAAATATTAGATGAACCACTTGAAGTTAAGTAATTGATAATCAATGATTAACATCTTGTGATGTGCGATTTTTTCTTCATTCTAAGCGATTATTTGCATCTTTGTTGTTCGATCAGCATTCGCATCCCGATGCTACAAAACAGACGGTATGTACATTGAAAGTGTTCTCGAGACGATAGGCAACACCCCACTAGTTCGGTTGCAAAACATGACCGGGGTCAAAGCCAAAGTCCTGGCCAAGGTAGAAGCGTGCAATCCTGGATTATCCGCTAAGGATCGCATCGTGCGATACATGATCGCCAAAGCCGAGCAACTGGGCAAGATCAAGCCAGGGGCCACGATAATTGAGGCTACTTCAGGGAATACCGGATTTAGTTTGGCGCTCAATTGTGCAACTAAAGGGTACAAATGCATTTTGACCGTGTCCTCCAAGACCAGCAATGAAAAGATTCAAGGCTTAAAGGCACTAGGAGCTGAAGTAGTCATTTGTCCGAAGGATGTCACCCCGGAAGATCCACGCTCCTACTATTCGCAGGCGAAATCCCTGGCTAAGCGAATTCCGAACTCATACTATCTAAATCAAAACTTTAATACCGACAATTCGGAAGCGCACTACCTGACCACAGGCCCTGAAATCTGGTATCAAAGTGGAGAGCAGATCACCCACTATGTATGTTGCGCAGGGACAGGAGGGACCATCTCTGGAACCGGCCGATTTCTCAAGGAGCAGAATCCTGACATAAAAGTAATCGCCGTGGATGGGGAAGGATCGGTCCTGAAACACTTTCATGAGACGGGCGTATATGATCGCTCGGTCATCAAACCCATTCTGATCGAGGGGCTCGGAAAAACCATCATACCTGCCAACATGGACTTTACCGTCATTGATGAGTTTGCGAGAGTGAGCGACAAAAATGCAGCCCTGAGGGTTCGGGAATTGGCCAAGGAGGAAGGGCTATTTGTGGGCTACTCCAGTGGAGCAGCTCTGCAGGCGGTATACCAGATGGCCGATGAGCTGACCGAAGACGATGTCGTGGTGATCTTGCTATCGGATCATGGGAGTCGCTATCTGAGTAAGATCTACAATGACCTTTGGATGCAAAAGCAAGGATTTATTGAGGCCGGACAAGATGTGCGCGATGACATCCTGGAGAAGCAGCAAGAAGCTTCCGAAGCCTTAGCTGGATCAGAATACATCCGATATTATAAGCTCTACTCGAGATTGCTTAGACGCCGCTACCGCCACTTAAAAGATAATTGGCAGCAAAGAATATAACCAGGTAGATCCACAAGGCATCCAAGAAGTGCCAATAGATGGTGAGTAGGTTGAGCTTCATTCTTTTTTCTGGGTCGGTAAAGTAGAGCAACACACTGACCGGTTCCACCATTTTTCGTACTGCGGTGATGTAAAAGAGGATCAGAAATGGCAATCCTCCAAAAACATGTGCGAGGTGCACACCTGAAATGAGATAGAGGTAAGAGGCTCCGGTATGCTCATTGACTGCTATGTCCTGCTTGATCATGCTGCTCCAACCATATATCTGACCACAAACAAATAGGATGGTGAGTATGATGGTTATCAGTAGGTCTCGTTTGTATCGCTCGGTATCATCTCGCTGATAGTCTCTCTTTGCCCTAATCAGGAAGAAGCTACTACTCAGCAGTACACCGATGTTAACAATGAAGACGGGAGGGATAGCCAGCGCGGGCATGCCATGATTGATCCGGGTGTAAAGGTAAGCCGCACTAAGGGCCAGGAAGAGTGCTGTGATGCCTGCCAGCAATAGATAGACTAAGATCTTGTAGGGATGAATGCCAAAAGACCTGCGCTGTTGTGAAGTCATAATTTCTATACCAGGATGAACACTGCTTCCCTCCCAGAGTTTACTTTTGCAACCTAAATTATCACATCTGTGAAAGTCATATGGCAAGCCATACAGGATGAACTGAGTCCGTTCGGCGCTCAATTGATAGCGGTGAGCAAAACAAAGCCGGTGGAAGAAATACGTCAGCTGTACGATCTGGGGCAACGTGCATTCGGAGAAAATCGGGTTCAGGAAGTGTTGGACAAAGCTCCTCGATTACCAGATGACATCAAATGGCATCTGATCGGTCATTTGCAAAGAAACAAGGTCAGGAGTGTGCTTCCAATCGCACATACCATCCATTCCGTAGACAGTCTACGTTTGTATAAGGAAATACTAAAGCAGGCGGAGCATCTGGATCTTAAGGTGCGTATGCTACTACAGATGAAGATTGCAACGGAGGACACAAAATACGGTCTTGATCTTTCGGAGGCACTTGAAATCATAGAGCGCTGGACAAAGGAGTCCGATCGAATAGACATAGCTGGCTTGATGGGCATGGCCACCTTTACCGATGACAAAGCCCAAGTAAGAATGGAATTTCGAAAACTGCGCACCATGCGTGATCAACTTGTCAGTGCGTTTCCAGATCGATCGGATTTTCTCACAACACTTTCAATGGGAATGTCTGGTGACTACCGCATTGCTTTGGAGGAGGGGAGTACGATGGTGCGTATAGGCAGCATGCTTTTTGGCATGCGGTAGCCCCCACCTTAACCGTGCCAACCAGTGTCACTTAAGACTAGAGTTTAACAAAACGGAATGTCCGCCGATCGGAACGATCTCCTACTTGTAGAAAGTAGACCCCTGAGGGAAAAGCTTGCAGTGATAAGTCGGCTTGGGAGGTACGGACGGTCTCCGCAACCAAGCTCACACCCTTGCTGTCAAAAATGATCAGTTGCAGTGGTTGCAAGGACTGGTGGGAGATGGTCAACACTTCTGTAGTAGGGTTGGGAGATAGACGGACTTGCCAGGGCGATATCTGCGGAGTTGATAACACCTCGTCCACCAGGATTGAAGAGCGATATAGTACCACTCCTCCTCGACTATTGCCGGTAAATCCCTCGAGGTACCCATCTCCATTGATGTCAGCTAGTTGAATTTTAGATCTATGGCCATCTCTGAGCGAGGAAAATGCATGATCGTCTCGTAATTGAGGTTGACCATTTGTGAGACGATAACTAAGAATATTGCCAGAGGCGGTGCCGACCAGCAGATAGTCAGTGGTCCATGATCGGGTGATGGTAGGAGCAGAAAATCCAAAGATGACCTGACCCTGTCGCGCATCGATTAGTCCAAAGTTCTTTTCATTCATTCCACTTTCAGGATCAGGATCAAATTGAGGTTCTGATGCGGTACCCGTGTTAATGAGCAGATTGATGTTTCCGATTTCTTCCCCTATGAGCAGATCCTCAAGGCCATCTCCATTGACATCATAGGCAGCAGGATAACTGGAGAAACCCACATCAACATCAAACCAAGGATATTGAACGACGCCTGGCGAAAAGCCTTGGGACTGAGTCCGGTTTTCGACGTAGAACAGTTTGCCGAGTTTGT
>JAHQVP010000119.1 GCA_019634275.1 Saprospiraceae bacterium | reverse complement strand
GGCAAGAAAGAGAATTACGTCGGACGTCAGCTCAAAACCTGGTACCGCTCCTGGACCTCGTCCGTTGAGCCTGCACAGATGGATGACCCGCGCGCGCACGAACTGCAGACGTTCTTCCTGGAAAACATGCCAGAGCAGGGGCCTGCCCGCGTGGTGCACGGTGACTATGGGCTGCACAACTGCCTGTTTGGCCCTGACCACAAGGTCGCAGCGGTGGTGGACTGGGAAATTTCCACACTGGGTGATCCCCTGGCCGATCTGGCCTACGCGCTGAACTCCTGGCACTTCCGCATGTATCGGGAGTCTCAGCCTGTATGCAGGTGCCGTCCTCTGAGATAAGAGACAGCGGTCCACTTGAAGTAGAAGGCCGAGTTGAAAGTGCGGGTCCGGCTCCTATGGTGGACATGCAGGTCGTGGACCCAAACTTCATGAGGATGATGGACATTGAAATGATTGCCGGCGTGGGCTTCGATCCTGAGATGACCATGTCCGAGGTGCCCTCCTTTAGTGAGGAGATTACACCAGCGGACTACCTCGCAGCGCAGCCGAGGTCGTATGTGTTGAATCAGACTGCCATGAAGAAGCTGGGCTACAGCCATCCAGAAGAGCTCTTGGGCAAGCATGTTCGATGGTCCATTGGTGGTTTTCAACTGGCCTTCGGGCCTGTGATTGGTATCATGAAAGACTATCATCAAGAGTCATTGCATCATGCCGTTGATCCATTGGTGATGACGATTGAACCATTATGGTTGTCCAATATTCTGATCAAGGTAGAGACTGCAGGCTTGGGACAGACATTAGAGGATCTTAAGTCCGTCTGGAATAATCGCTATAACTATGCACTTAGTTATTCGTTTCTGGATGAAATGTTCGATCGCCTCTATCGCAGTGAGCGTGTCCAGATTCGGATCTTGAGCGGCTTAACTTTGCTCGCGGTTTTCATTGCGGTGATGGGTCTCTTGGCGATGCTGGCACTGTCGTTGCAGTCTAGGACCAAAGAACTGGCCATCCGGCGCATCATCGGCGCCAACTTTGCATCTTTGGTTCGATTAATCGGCAGCCGATACCTTGCAATACTTGTTCTGGGGACACTGGCTGCAGTGCCTTTTAGCTACTGGGCGGTGCGCGCATGGTTAGCAGACTTTGCCTATCAGATCAGAATCGATCCTTTGGTTTATGTTTGGACATTTGCTTTCTTTCTCGCCCTTTTGGTGGTTATTGTCGGGGCACAAACCTGGAGTGCAACGGCACGTAATCCGATCAGTAAACTGCGTGAGGAAGGATGACTTGCTAGCCAAGATACTTCTTGAAGAATCCCAAGGCGGCCTTATAGAAGACAAAGCGGTTTTCCTCATTGTGAAAACCATGACCCTCGTCGTACCGGACAAGGTAGGGAACGTCGATGCCACGGGCACGCAGAGAAGAAACGATTTGGTCTGATTCGTCGATATTGACTCTAGGATCATTGGCCCCCTGTGCTACCAAGAGCGGTGTCTTAATGCGATCCACATGAAATACAGGTGACGAAGAACGCATGTACTCCTCATCATCTTCTGGATGTCCTACCATGGCATACATCATTTCGAGGTAGGGTTTCCAATAAGGAGGTATAGTGCTGAGAAAAGTCAATAAATTGCTGACGCCCACATAGTCGATCGCACAGCAGTACAAGTCCGGAGTAAAGGCAACCCCCGCAAGGGTGGCATAGCCGCCATAGCTTCCGCCATAGATAGCAACCTTATTGGGATCCGCGATGCCCTGATCGATGAGCCAGTGCACTCCATCGGTAACGTCATCTTGCATGGCTTTTCCCCATTCTTTAAAACTGGACTTCCAAAATTTCTTTCCGTATCCGGTACTGCCACGATAATTCATCTTGAGTACGGCATAGCCCCTCTGTGTCCACAACTGTACTTCAGGATTGTATCCCCAAGAGTCTCGCACCCATGGTCCTCCGTGTGGATTAATGATGACGGGTAAATTCTTGTGCTCGACTCCAACAGGAAGGCTCAGGTATCCATTGATGGTCAGCCCATCTCGACTGGTATATTGTACAGGCTTCATCGGGGCAAGATCTGTCTCATCCAACCAAGGACTTACCTCAGTGATTTTAGTGAGCGCTCGACTTTCCGCACGATATAAGTAAAACGCGCCCAGCGAACGGTCGGAATAAGTTCGCACAATAAATACTGTTTCGTCCTTATTATGGCTGCCAATGGCGATTTCATAGCCCGGTAAGGAGGCCTGAAGAAATTGATAGTGTTCCTTGGTCTGAGGATCTAGAAAAACCCGATGCGTCTTATCGGTCGTATAGGAGATGGCCGTCAATTTTCGATGCTTACGGCTATAGCTTAGGCCTCCGATATCTACCTCATCGTGTTCATACAGGACTTCACCGACCTCTTGGCCCTGCTGCATGTCAAATTGTATGAGTCGCACCTTATCTGTCCCGAGGTTAGAGGCAGCGTACACGATGTGATCGTGCTCAAAATCAAAGAATAAAGCGCTTAGGCTTTCGGTGAAATCAGTTGTAATGACTTCGCGGAAATCTTCGTCTTCATGATCTCGGTAAAGCACAACCGTCTCTGTACCGTTGCGCACCTTCCCAGCAAGGCGCAAGCGTCCATCGTGGTCGGTCTGCCACCCCGAGATGGGTTCCATGGGATTGTCGTTGCTCGCCAGTTGCTCAAGCGCTCCCGTCACAATGTTGAGACGATACGGATCAAAAAGTTGAGGATTGTTTTTATTCATCCCAATGATGATTTCATCTTCATGATCCTCCAGCATGTCTATAATTTCGATGCGGACTGCTTCATAGGGAGTCAGGTCTTTCGCATGCGAACCGTCTCGATCTACGGCAAGCAGGGTGAAGTTTTCGTCGCCTCCAGCATCTTTGACAAAGATGATGCGGTTGTTGTTAGCCCATGCATATCCCGCAATATCCCGATCTACTTCGAAGGTGATTTGAGTAGCCTCCTCGTCATCGATCTTCCGTACGAATACATTCTTCCGATTCTGTACAGGTTTGACGAAAGATAAGTAGTCCCCATTGGGGGATATCTTAAAATTTGATTGTTCGGGATTCCGAAAAAAGTCCTCCACAGAATATTTGAAATCTCCTTCTCCCTCGTTGACCAGAAGTTGTATTTCTTCAGGGCTGGAAGGCAGGGTGGGATCGCCAGGTAGATTTTGTTCGTCCATCTTAAATTGAGCGCAATGTAGTTTCTAAATCGACACCCGATCTCAGGGTGGTCTTTACTTCTTCGACAGATACCCTTTTTTGCTGTAAGGTATCTCGGTCTCGCAAGGTGACGGTATCGTCGGTCAAGGTGTCAAAATCGACAGTGACACACCATGGGGTTCCGACGGCATCTTGGCGACGATACCGACGTCCAATGGCATCCTTCTCGTCATACTGACAGTCCACTACATATTTCAGATCGTCAAACATCTTGCGCGCTTTTTCCGTGAGTTCTGGTTTGTTTTTAACCAGGGGCAACACGGCACATTTCACCGGTGCCAGGATGGGGTGTAATTTCATCACAATCCGCTGCGACTCTTTTCCACTTGCATCGGGTACCGTTTCTTCTTGTAGAGACTCGCTGAGCTGCGACAAAAACATCCGATCCAGTCCAATGGAAGTTTCCACCACATAAGGGATGTATGATTTTTCCAATTCCGGATCGTAGTATTGCATTTTGCGACCAGAGAGTTCTTCGTGACTGCGCAGATCAAAATCGGTTCGACTGTGAATGCCCTCCAATTCCTTGAAACCAAAGGGAAATTGGTAATGAATGTCCACAGCGGCATTGGCGTAATGGGCGAGATTGTCGTGCTCATGAAATCGGAACCGCTCCTTGGGTGTGCCCAGCGCGAGGTGCCAGCGCATTCTTTCTTCCTTCCAATGTTCATACCACTTGAGTTCGTCACCGGGGCGAACAAAGAATTGCATTTCCATTTGTTCAAACTCACGCATCCGAAAGATGAACTGTCGGGCGATGATTTCATTTCTAAAGGCTTTTCCAATCTGTGCAATGCCAAAAGGGATGCGTTGTCGACTGGTTTTGGCCACGTTTAGGAAGTTGACAAAAATGCCTTGTGCCGTTTCAGGTCTTAGGTAGAGTTTGCCCTCTTCGCCGGCAATATTTCCCAGCTGTGTCGAGAACATCAGATTGAATTGCCGAACATCGGTCCAATTGCGACTGCCGCTCACAGGACAGGCAATCTCCAGATCTTCGATGTGTTTGCGAAGGTCTTCTAAATCATTGTCTTTCATGGCGGTTGCCAATCGGGACGCACTCTCATCGCGACGATTGTAGTATCCCTTTACCCGTTCGTTAGTGCTAACAAACACCTCACGATCAAAAGAGTCACCAAAACGTTTTCTCGCCTTTTTGATCTCTTTTTCAGCCTTGGTTTCTAGTTTGTCCATAAACTCCTCAATGAGGACGTCGGCTCGATAGCGTTTTTTGCTGTCCTTATTGTCAATAAGCGGATCGTTAAACACATCGACATGCCCAGAGGCCTTCCACGTTTTCGGATGCATAAAAATGGCAGAGTCGATCCCTACGATTTCCTCATGGCTTTGGACCATGGCTTTCCACCAGTAATTCTTGATGTTGTTCTTTAGAGCCGCTCCATTCTGACCATAATCGTAGACAGCTGCAAGTCCGTCGTATATCTCTGACGATTGGAATATGAAACCATATTCCTTTGCGTGGGAGGTTATTTTTTTGAAGTCCATTACTTATTTGAATTTAGTGCTTGGTACTTGGTGCCTTTGTCAGGTACTGAGTTGCAAGTAGTAATCACGTAAGATCAAGTGTTTTAATTCTCTGTTTCTTAATCAGCGCTCGAATCATTTTTTTGAATTTGAGTGCAGAGATCATAAAATTCTTTGAAAGTCGTAGGATTCATCACATCTAAATCTTTCTGTACATAGCGCATACTCTTGACTTCAGTACAAGATCCTTTGGTTCTATTTTGAAATCGAGCAAATTCTTTCCTTGAATAGGGGTCAATCCTTCTACCATATTGTTCATAATACTTAGCGAAGTGCTTCGCAGATCCGAGGTTTAACCTTCGTTACTTCTCTCCTCGCTTTGAAACCTAAACTGCACATCGGGAAAACTTTCCTGCGCCATTTTGAGGGCCCAGGAAGATTCTGCGAGAAAAACCATCTGCCCGTCTTTGTCGATTGCCAGGTCCTTACCACGCTTGAGTCGGAGCTCCTTCATGATCTCAGGATCGGGAACTTCGATCCAGCAAGCCTTATGCAGCGGGAGAGGTTCATAGGTGCAAGATGCGCCATATTCATGCTCTAATCGATACTGAATGACGTCAAATTGTAGGGCTCCTACGGTTCCAACTATCTTACGCCCATTGTCGTCCTTCGTAAAGAGCTGTGCAACTCCCTCTTCTATCAGTTGCTGCAGTCCTTTTTGCAATTGCTTCGACTTCATGGGATTGGCATTGTTCACATACCTAAATTGTTCTGGGGAGAAACTGGGGATGCCTTTGAAATGCAATACTTCTCCTTCTGTCAAGGTGTCACCGATTTTAAAATTACCGGAATCATAGAGGCCGATAATGTCACCGGGATAGGCATGATCTACGATGGATTTTCTTGCTGCCATGAATGCGGTAGGATTCGAAAATTTCATTTGCTTTTCCTTTCGCACGTGATAGTAGTTTGTGTTGCGAGAAAAGACGCCTGAACAAATGCGCAGAAAGGCAATACGATCGCGGTGCTTGGGATCCATGTTGGCATGAATCTTAAAGATGAACCCCGAAAATTTTTCTTCCATGGGATCTACCATGCGTTCTTCTGTTACGCGGGGCAGGGGACTCGGAGCAATGTCAATGAAACAGTCCAGCAGTTCCTTTACTCCAAAATTGTTGATGGCGCTACCGAAGAATACCGGAGAAATCTCTCCATTTTGATAGGCCGTGGCATTGAACTCGGGATACACAGCACTTATGGTTTCGACCTCCTCGCGGAGCTCGTCAGCGGCCGATTGTCCTACTTGCTCATCCAGAATGGAATTGTCCAGGTCAGTTATTTCCAATGTTTCTTCAAGACTTTGCTTGCCATGAGGTCTGAATAGATTGAGTTTTTGCTCGTACATGTTGTAGACCCCCTGAAATCGTTGCCCCATTCCGATGGGCCAACTAAGGGGGGTGACTGACAGCCCTAGTTTTTCTTCGATTTCATCCAGAAGATCAATCGCATCTTTTCCTTCCCGATCAAGTTTGTTGATAAATACAATCATCGGTGTGTTCCGCATTCTGCAAACTTCCACCAATTTTTCAGTCTGCATCTCCACCCCTTTGGCTACATCGATAACGACAATGGCGCTGTCAATGGCGGTCAGTGTGCGATAGGTGTCTTCGGCAAAGTCTTTGTGTCCCGGGGTATCAAGGATATTGATTTTGGTGTCCCGATATTCGAAAGCCATGACGGAAGTAGCCACCGAAATACCCCTTTGTCGCTCAATGTCCATAAAGTCAGAGGTCGCATGGCGTTTGATCTTATTGCTTTTTACTGCACCCGCGATCTGAATCGCTCCCCCAAATAGGAGCAGCTTTTCCGTCAGTGTTGTTTTCCCCGCATCGGGGTGACTGACAATGCCAAAGGTGCGCCGTTTCTTTATTTCTGCTTCCAAACTCATCGTGGGGCGCAAAGGTAATCTTGCGATCCGATATCTCCGAGAAGATCCAGCGAGACCTCGCTTTCCATCAGTTTCGGCTCTTTTAGTGGTAAGAGGATCCATTTTCAAGGTTTGGAAGCCTTTTTTAGCCGTGGAATGGTTAGCTCTGCTTTGAATTGAGTATTCTTAGGTAGGCAAGAACCACCGGCATGACAATCTCCCAAAATGATCCTGTTTGGCACGTGAAGTTTTATGGCGTTCGGGGATCTACTCCAGTCTGTGATCCAGGATTTCAGCGGTTTGGCGGCAACACGACCTGCATTTATGTTGACTTACTGACCAATGATCGCAGCAAATTGATTGGAATCATTGATGCCGGAACGGGTATCCGTAAACTGGGCAAGGAGATCATGAAAGGGACAATCCCTAAGACGGACCATATCATGCTTGCCATGACGCACTTTCACTGGGACCATATTCAAGGTCTTCCCTTCTTTGATCCTGCGTATGAGCCCGATACGAAGATTGCCATCTTTTCGCCGCATCACCAGATGCAAAAGGATGAGTTAAGGGGGATATTCGAAAGGCACATGCAGGAAGATTACTTTCCGGTGCAATTAAGCGCCATGGGTTCCGAAATCCGATTCTTTACGGAAGAGGAGTACAGTTCCTATCTGAGTTTTGAGCGCTCCATTGAATTTACCCATCGCATGCATAACCATCCAGGAGGTGCTTGCAGTTATAGACTTAGTGCCAACGGCAAGTCGCTCGTAGTCTGTACTGATTTGGAGCATGGTGAGGAATTGGATCCAGAGGTCGTAGCGTTTTGCAAGGATGCGGATTTATTGATCCATGACGCTCAGTACACAGATGAAGAATTACCGTCGCATCGTGGATGGGGGCACAGCAGCTATTCTCAGGCGATCGCATGTGCCGAACAAGCAGGAGCCAAGCAGCTCGTACTGACCCATCATGACCCCAATCACGATGATGATTTTCTGGAGCATATGGAAACTCAATGCAAACTCCGCTTTCCACGATGTGTTATGGCGAGAGAAGGTATGGAGATCATGGTTTAGTTTGGTTGCTCCTTTGTCGCGACTTGTCTTTGATTCAGCGATTGACCATCATCAAGTGCAGTACCTCCTTAGCCAATTTGGCGGCCAGATGGGCAGTCATCAAATGATGGTCCCGCGCAGGATTAAGCTCTACGATGTCGGCCCCGATTATGGGTGCCGATAGTCCCTGCAGAAAGTCAATTACAGTGCGTGGCATCATGCCCCCAGGTTCGTAGTGCGCTACGCCCGGGGCAAATCCCGGATCAAATACGTCAAGGTCGATAGAGAGGTACAACGGGCGGTCGAATCGGATTTCATGCAGGCGAGAGAGCGCGTTCATCCGGATCACTTCCACTCCAAAGCGATCGATCTGTTCTTGTTGATGCTTGCTGACAGTACGGATTCCGACCTGTGTCAGCTGATTGACCAAGCCCTGCTCCATGATGCGCGCAAAGGGGCAGGCATGGGAAAAAGGATCACCATCATATATGTCATAAAGGTCCGTATGGGCATCGAAATGAAGAATGTCAAAGTCGGCATGGAAAGAGGAGAGGTGCTGAACGATCGGAAAGGTAATGGAATGATCTCCGCCAATGAAAAGGGTAGGGGATGGGATTGATAACCTGGTTAATGCGGGTAAAATGCTTTCAAATGAATCAATCTCTAAGTCACCTAAATCATGAAGATCGATGTCTTGAAGCAGGTCAAGTCCACCTTCGCTAAGGTAACCTGAAGATCCGTCGTGCAAAACCTGACGAAAGGCCGATGGCCCCTCGCTGGCGCCTTGAACAAAGGAAGATTTTCCATCAAAGGGAATGCCAAGGAGATGTATGTTGCGTGGATTCAATTTTCCATTTTTTCGTTTTCGAGCGGATTCATGATGGGTTGGGGGATCTTAAACCTATCGGTCAACATCAGTTCCAGCCGGTCTTCAATGTCGGTTGATTCCAAATTGTCAATAAAGGCATCAAGAATGAAGAGCAGAGAATTCAACTGTTGTCCCATTTTCTCATAGTACAAAGGATTGCTAAAACTGGAGCCAATGCTTGGCTTTGGATCATCAAGAAAGTTCATGTCAGACTCCATCAACAAAGTGATATGATCACCCTGCAATAGGATTCTCAGATCTCCCTGGTGCTCCGCTAAGTGGCGGATGAATGGGTATAGCACATGTACCTCCTGGTCTAGTCTTTCTGGGTCCTCACTTTCGTACCAGAATCCGAAATCAGTATTTTCAACAAAACGACTAAAAATCCGCTTCAACAGACCGGGCTTGCTCTGGATACGGGTGGTGGGGAATTGACGACCAGGGAGGGAGAACCGAAAAAGCATCCCTTTGAAGATCGTATGTGTGGATTTGTTGGATTTGTTTTTTAGCTCAATTTCGGACATATAGAAATCGCTTCCCTTATAGGTCCCTTCCAGGACATCCTCTTCGTCGTAAATGTCAGGCGAGATAAGATTGCTGCTGCGAATTATTCTCCTTCCAAACCGCTCTTCTGGGTAAAAGTCCACTTTCACTTCAGGATGATAGGTTTCCATAAAGATCTGCAGCAGATGGTGTCTCACCTTTTGTTTCAGTTCGGTATATGGTTGGCCGATATTGATCCAATAGGCAATGCCACTAATGATGGCTGCAGCCACTGCGCCGATAAAAAGGCCCGTCATGCTGCCAATGGCAGCGCCCACCAATGCTCCTGTAAGCCCCAAAACACCATAGATGGAGAAGGCCTTGGATCGTTTGGTCAACAGCAACATTCGTTCTTTCTCTGCTCGCTGAATGTATGTCTCGGATGTGCCCATCTGGCCGTTTTTGTGGTTTTGGCTATCTTTTCCAAGATAATAGTTTGATTAACCTTGTTTGCCTTCCTTTTATCCATCTTAGTTTTGATAGGACCCGCTTATGCTCCGGAGAGGCATCGGTCTGTGCCGTTAATCTCCAAAGCCGACTCTACCTTGACGTTTGTGGAACAGCGGGGCATCGTCTCGGTGGAAGCTGAGCATTATCAGCGCCAGTATAAAGACCAGGTGCGACGATGGTACTTGATGGATGGCTCGATGGATCTAGCACTCAGAGACGTCGATACTTCGGTGCATGCTTCGGCAAGCAATGGAGCATATCTCGAGATTTTGCCCGATACCAGGACCAATCACGACGAAAAACTCATCAGAGGGGAGAACTTCTCCAATGAGCCTGGACTTCTGGCCATTTTGGACTATCGGATCAGATTTTCCACGCCAGGTAGATATTATGTATGGGTCAGAGCACATTCGACCGGTTCAGAAGACAACGGCATCCACGTGGGGCTCAATGGCGATTGGCCTGAGCATGGTCAGCGCATGCAGTGGTGCGAAGGAAAGCACAGCTGGCACTGGGAGAGCAAGCAGCGAACGAAGGAGAAGCATTGTGGTGTGCCGCAACAAATCTATCTGGACATCACCGAACCCGGAATCCATACTGTCTCCTTTTCTATGCGGGAAGACGGATTTGAGTTTGATAAGTTCATCTTGAGTCAACACTACCGTTCTCCTCAAGAGGCTGGTCCGGCAGAATCTCCCAGAGAATAAGATGAAGGACATTTAATGATCTGATAATGGTACGTACAATGATGCTGACTTTACTCCTTTCGGGGGTGATTCACTTGCACTCGATGCAGGCTCAATTTCCTGCCTATGAGATATCCGGAGTGCTGCAAAAATGGCACAACATAACCCTTACATTCGAGGGCCCCGAATCAGGGGAGGGGGCGACCTACAATCCTTTTTTGCACTATCGTCTGCAGGTTACCTTCCGGCAGGGAGAAAGAACATTTATTGTTCCCGGATATTTTGCTGCCGATGGCGATGCTGGCAACTCTTCCGCCACCAGTGGAAATAAATGGCGCGTCCATTTTGCCCCTGATCAAGTGGGCCTTTGGAACTTTTCGGTCTCCTTTAGGACGGGGGCGAATATAGCGGTAGATGCCAATACCATGGCCGGGGAGTCAGGGCACGACATGGACGGACTCACGGGCTCTTTTGAAGTGGCGCCAAGCGACAAGCAAGGCAGGGATTTGAGAGCTCATGGTCGTCTGATCAGTCAGCGCCAACATTATCTCTACTTTGCTGAGACGGGAAAGCCATTCTATAAAGCTGGTGCCGATGCTCCCGAAAACCTCCTTGCCTATGAAGATTTTGATGGTTCTTTCAAGTCGGATGGAAGAAAAGATCATTTCGTTAAGACCTGGGAAGCGCATCTTTCAGATTGGAATAATGGGGATCCTACCTGGCAAAATGGCAAAGGCAAAGCGCTGATTGGTGCCATCAATTACCTGGCGGCAAAGGGAATGAATGCCTTTTCATTTCTCACCCTAAATATTTCCGGTGATGATGAAAATGTATTTCCCTATGTCCATTATGACAACTATGAGCGGATGGACTGTTCCAAGTTAGACCAGTGGGAGATACTCTTTTCCCATGCCGACCAGCTCGGCATGTTCTTGCATTTCAAAATGTCGGAGGATGAGAATCAAGGCCTGCTGGATGGGGGAGCGCTGGGCATCCAGCGTAAGTTGTATTACCGAGAGCTGATTGCTCGATTTGGCCACCACCTGGCACTCAATTGGAACATCGGCGAAGAAAATGGTCGCTGGCATAAAATGCACAAAACCCCTTGGCAAACTACTACCCAGCGACTGGGGATGGCGCAATATTTTTACGATACAGATCCATACCACCACCATGTTGTCGTACACAATGGTCAACAGTTTTACGATATCATGGGGCCAGAGTCGAAATATACCGGCATCTCATTGCAGACAAATCGACCAACCTTTGACCGTGTACACAGCCAGGTGCTCAAATGGAGAACACTGTCAGCCGATCAACGAAAACCATGGGCCATCGCCGTGGATGAACCTGGAGATGCACAGCATTCATTGCTTCCTGATGCCGAAGATCCTGAGCATGATCTTGCCCGACAGAATGCGCTCTGGGGGGCATTTATGGCGGGAGCATGGGGGATTGAGTGGTACTTTGGCTATCGACATGCGCATTCTGATCTTACCTGTCAGGATTGGCGAAGCCGAGACCGGATGTGGGATCAAAGCCGCCACTGCTTGGCATTTTTTCAGCAAAATGATCTGCCAATTTGGTCTATGGAACCGATGGATGATCTAACTGCCAATGACGACTATGTGTTTGCCTTGCCTGGATCGACGTATCTTATTTACCAGAAGATCGGCTCGAAAACAGAGACGATCATTCCCGATGCAGTCGGCACTTATACGGTACGGTGGTATGACCCGAAGACAGGTCAGTATGCACACGAAATGAATGCCAATGCTGACGGCCAATTGGTTTTGGGGATGCCTCCACGCAATGCCGATCAAGATTGGGCCATCATCGTATCCCGAGATTTTGATTCACTTGGTTCCCCCAATAATTGGATCGGTTGGGATCGTTTTTTGCGTGACCGACCTATGAATGATGATCCTGATCAAGTCTTCGCTATGGAGGAAGACGGGGTACACGTCACCGGTAAGGAATTTGGGTACCTCATCTCCCAGGAGATTTTCGATAACTTCCATTTGAAATTTGAATACAAATGGGGAGAGGACAAATGGCCTCCCCGGCTCAAGGATCCTCGGGATGCCGGTGTAATCTACCATGTGCCTGATGGCACTGTGCATAAGATTTGGCCACGCGGGATAGAGTGTCAAATTCAAGAGGGAGATACGGGTGACTTTTGGCTCATTGACAGCACAGTCATTGACCATCAGGGATACCGCACGCACCGCAATCGGAAGTATGTCCGGGCCATAAAGTCCGTTGATGCAGAGCATGAATCAGGAGAATGGAATACCGTAGAAGTTATTTCGAACGACGGTAAGCTGGTTCATTTGGTCAATGGAAAACTGGTTAATGTGGGAACAAAGGCAAATCGGAGAAGAGGTAAGATCCTTTTTCAATCAGAAGGCTCCGAGATCTATTACCGCAAGATGCAGATCAAACGATTGTAGTCTACAGAGCTTCACATCGCTGCACCAAGGCGGTCAATTTCTTGGACCATGTTCTTTATGGTTTCTAGGGTGGAGTGTTCGTTCATGATTACAAATCGTAGGTGTCGCTTGCCCTTGATCTCACTACTTGTAATATAGTAGTTTCCACTGGCCACCACTTTTTCGCGCAATGCCAATTGGTCCACATGCCCATCACGATAGGTAAAGCAAAGAATGTTGGATTCTGGAGGATAAGGGCAATGAAAGCCAGGACGGTCATTGAGATAGTGATATGCTTGTCGTGTCAAATCATATGTTTGTTCTACAAAATTGGCAATGCCAAGTTCTCCTTCGGCAGCCAGGACCCAGAATAGCTTAGGGCCTAGACCTGACTTAGTACATTCTATTTGAAAAGGGATCGTATCGAAGGCAGCTGTTGATTTTTCATGGATTAGGTAACTGGCCTTCTGTGCAAACGTACCATGATAATTATCCTTGTCTTTGAACAGTGCCGCCGTGCACAGAGTGGAGGTGCGCATCATTTTGTGAGCATCCCACACGAGGGAGTCCGCATGCTCAATCCCTTGCATAAGGTGTCGATACTTTTCTGAAAGTATCGCAGTGACTCCGTGAGGACTGTCCAGGTGCAACCAAATGTCGTGAGCGCGGGTTACTTCTGATACTTCTTGAATGGGATCATACAAGCCCGTCGTCGTTGCGCAGGTATTGATGACCAAAGCCATGATCCGTTTGCCATCGCTTTTGACCTTTCTAATCTGATTTTCGATCAATGCAGTCTCCACTACTTCATGGCCATTCGTGACCAGGGGAATGACTTGTTCTTGTCCAAGGCCCATTATGCCAACGGCTCTGGCAATCGAATAGTGAGAGGCCTCGGGAGCCAGCACTACCAGGTCTTGGGGGTTGCCCTGCTGCCAAGCTTCTTTCGCGATGGCAGCGCGTGCTGTCAGCATGCAATGTAGATTGGCCAATGATCCGCCATGCGTAAGTACGCCACCTCCTTGCCTCCAACCGACCTTGTCAAGCATCCAGTCCACTACTTCATGTTCGATCATGTTGGCCATTGGTCCCATCTCGTAGATCGACATCGGTTGGTTTGCGACACCATGAATCAGTTCGGCCATGGACGATGCCATATGCGGCACAGCAACTTGATGACCCAGATATCGGGGATCATGCAGATGCATAGATCCTTTCAGAT
>JAHQVP010000118.1 GCA_019634275.1 Saprospiraceae bacterium | reverse complement strand
CACTACGCGCTGGGACGGGGACCCGCTTTTGAGAGGGCGGATGTTCCTGACCACACCTATATTGATGGATATCATACCGAGCAGGCCATTGCCACCATGAGGGAGATGCTGGAGGGGGGAAGCAAGCCGTTTTTCCTTGGGTTGGGGTTCAGACTGCCTCATTTGGACTGGAATGCTCCCGCTCGCTACTGGGAGTTATATGACTCCACGCGGATAGCGGAGGAAATTGGAACCATCCGACCGCAAGACGGAGCAGCGATGGGACTGCACGCTTCTTTCGAGTTGCGTGTAAGGCATGGTATCCCTAAATCCGGTAGAATTGAGAAGCCCTTGGCTACCACCCTTCGGCATGCTTACCTGGCTAGTGTCAGCTATGTGGATGCCTTGATCGGTAAAATGTTGGCGGCCCTCGATGAATCCGGAGCTGCCGACAACACCATTGTCATTGTATGGAGTGATCATGGTTGGCATTTGGGAGACATGGATGTGTGGGGCAAGGCCACCAATTATGAGATTGCGACGAGAGTGCCACTCATGATCCATAGTCCCGACATGCCTTCTACCACCAGCGGACAATCCACTGAGGCTTTGGTTGAGCTCGTTGACATGTATCCTACGTTATCAGAATTAGCGGGTCTAAAGAGTCCAGGTCATTTAGAAGGCCAAAGTTTTGTGCCTCTGATGATGGACCCTCAACGCCCATGGAAAGACGCTGTATTTAGCCAATACCCCAATCCGGCGCTGCGCGAATGGGCCGCGAATCCCCTCACGGCCAGTATGCGCGAAACATATTTTGGCCCATTAATCGAAGAGGTGGAAGATCGAATCATGACTCAGATGGAAGAGCAATGGGATCGCGATCTTTTCGAAAATCAGTTGATGGGATATGCCATGCGGACGGATCGCTACCGTCTGGTTGTATGGAAGAATCGGGAAGATCCTTCTGACCCGCCGCTTTTTGTGGAACTCTATGACCATCAGCAAGACCCAATGGAATCGAAAAACATCAGCAGTCAGCGGCCTGATCTCGTGCAGCAATTGCTGAGGCAATTCGATGCCGGTTGGCAAGGGAACATGGCAAAATAATCGTCCCTGTTATGAGGTTGCGTATTGATGTAAGCCTTTTATTCTCGCTCATTTTCTTCCAGGATGGCCCTCAATTTACTTTCTATTTCTGCTTCATCAAGCCAGCGTCCCTCTAACATAACTCCTTTAATGCCTCGCAAATGTTGGATGTCTTCTAGTGGGTTTTGGCGAAGAAGAATGAGATCGGCAAGAAAGCCTTCGGCTACCTTTCCCCAGGAATGGCCCTCACCAAAGAACTCGGCCGGATGACTGCAAGCAGACTGCAGGATACGATAGTTGCTGAGACCTGCTTCCTGAAAAATTTTTGCTTCCTCGAGCATCCCGAAGCCAGGCACGCAATACCCTCCATCTCCGTGACTTAAGAGCAGTTTTGCATTCGATTGGGCAAATCGCTCCAACACGTATTTGCGACTATTGGTTCGTGCTGCGCCCTCACGCCCTTGCATTGCTGCCCGACTTTGTCGATGATTGGCAGCCCAGGAGTCTCTGAGTGACGCAGGGATGTATTGTAGACCATCTACACTTCGAAGATAGATTGAATCAAGAAAGGGGTAATTGGCGTCGTACCAAAAGATGGTCGGACAGTTATATATGTCGGCCTTTGCAGTTTCCTGGATAAAGGAGTCCAGGACTTGTTTATCGTTGATGTTTGCATATCCCTGAAAATGTTCGATGTCTCGTTGTCTTGATCGTATCGCGTAGTCCAATCCAACCGATCGGGGCAGGTGGCCGACCACGGGAAAATCAATCGAATTGCAGATCTCCATCATGCTCTTATGGGTGATGGGGTTTAAGCCACTCATCACTTTCATAAAGTCATATCCTTCTTTCTTAAATCGGGGTATTTCTGTACTTGACTTCGTGTAGTCAAACACCGAGAGTTTAGCAAATGCAGCCGCCACCATAGGGCTGCTGAGGTATAGGCGAGGATACAGGCTGTTTTGTGCTTCGAGACTGTCTCGAATCTGTAGGGCCTTGGGCTCAAATCGACAGCATCTAATGCTTGTCACACCATTGACCATCTGTAGCGTTAGGTAATGGTCGAGCGATATCGGTATGCCTTGGGTGGAAGAGGGAGATGACCATGATTGTCCATCATGCCTGGCATCAGGAAGGCACTTCCTTCGCCCGGAATGATGGTGAAATTCGACGGAATCTGGAGAGCCCCATGATCTCCTATTTGGAGGATTCGATCGCCTCTAATCAGCACATTCTGATTGAGCAGGACTTCGTCTTCCTCCTGCATCGTGATCACATGTACGTTTTCGAAGGCAAAATCTTGTGCGATACCAGAGGTTAGGCTAAGGCAGATCCAAAAGATAAGAGTGGTTACTTCACGCATTGCTAAGGATTTTCGGCAAAAGTAGGTGGACCAGGGAGGGCCTGGATTTAATGAGTTGCAAACGATGTGTTAATGGCAATGCCACTTCTAATAGCTCCTGGATGGAGATATCGGTGTCAATTGTATCTTAAGGTTGGTGAGGAGCTTTCCGCTCCCCTCAGCAATATATTAATGTGGAGAAAGACGAACTCATCGCACTCCGTGATCAACATGAGAAGGAGCTACGGGAACATGTGCTGCCCTTTTGGGAAATGCATTCAGGAGATGTGGAACATGGAGGATATTTCAGTTGCTTGGATCGAGTAGGTCGTGTCTATGATCAAGATAAATTTACCTGGCTGCAGGCTCGACAAGTATGGATGTTTTCTCGCGCCTATAATCGAATAGAAGCCCGAGATTCGTGGTTGGACATGGCGGAACTCGGCATCAAGTTTTTGGATCGGCATGGCCAGGATCCCAATGGTCACTACTATTTTTCTTTTACAAGAGAAGGAGTGCCGCTAATGGCTCCCTATAACATTTACTCAGAATGCTTCGCTGCACTGGCCTGGCACGAATATGATCGAGCCCGACCGTCAGCTTATGCAAGGTCAAAGGCAAAGGAAGCACTTGACCATTTTCTGACGCGAAGAGCATCTCCCAAGGGCGTGTGGAGTAAAGCTACGAGTCATCGATCACTGCTCAGCTTTGGCACCTCCATGATGACGGCCTATTTGGCATATGAAATGCAGGAGTTATTTCTAGACGGTACAGTTGATAAGTATTATCACGAATGCATTCAATCCATAATGGAGATTCACTATGATGAATCACTTGGTGTCATTCGCGAGCATGTGCAACTGGATGGTGGATATTCTGATACCATGGATGGTCGCCTGATCAATCCAGGGCACGGACTGGAAGCGATCTGGTTTCTGGTTGATGTTGTAGAACGTATTGGCCAAGCGACCCTGATGTCGAAGTTGGCTGAAATGGCCAAACGCATTTTGGACTATAGCTGGGATGAAGTATATGGCGGTATCTACTACTTTATGGATGCAAAAGGTGCACCTCCTCAGCAATTAGAGCATGATCAAAAATTATGGTGGGTTCATCTCGAAGCCCTGATAGCTTTGAGCAGACTGATGATACATGTTGACGATGAGGTCCTAGAACAGTGGTATCGGAGAGTCCATAACTATGCCTTTGCGCGTTTTCCAGATCATGTCCATGGTGAGTGGTATGGCTACCTTAATCGCAGGGGAGAAGTGCATCTCAACCTCAAGGGGGGGAAGTGGAAAGGATGTTTTCACGTGCCCCGTGCTTTACTTGAGTGTACCTCCAATTTCAACCGACTAATCGAAGCGGACTAAGCATGTTTGCTCTTGTTAGAAAAATGATGCTCGGATGTCTATTCCTCTTGCTGGGTTTTCTCGGTCAGACATCCTTTGGCCAGGAGAGTGTGGTGGACTGGGAGATTTTATCTTCGATTCCCGCTGCGGATAGTGCTCAAGAACATGCGGGGCTGGCTGGACCTTTTGTTGGAATAGATGGACGCTATCTGCTCATTGCAGGCGGTGCCAACTTTCCCAATGGACCCGCATGGGAAGGAGGTAATAAGGTCTTTCATGATCAGATCTATGCATACGATTTAGAAGAGGGACGTTGGCTGGCCAAGGGAGACGATCGCCTGACGTCGAGATTGGCTTATGGATTCTCAAGTCCTCTAGAGGATGGGATATTTTGTGCAGGAGGCTTTGATGGTACTTCCTACAGTGATCAATGCTTTGTCATCCGTTTCGATGGGACTTCCTTTCATCAAGAAGTACTTCCGGACCTGCCCACCGCATGTGCAGATATGGCTGGGGGACAGATTGGAAAATGGATCTATTTGACTGCAAGTTGTGGTGGCAAGCATTTTTGGAGAATTAATACGGAGGCTTTCTCAAATGGTTGGGAGTCCTTGCCTGTTTGGCCGGGAGCGAATCGAAGTCATGCGATGGTCGTGGTGCAAAGCAATGGAGAGGAAGATTGTTTGTATTTGATAAAGGGGAGATGGAGGCAAGAAGATGGAATCAGCCAACTGCTGGAGGATGTGCAGTTATATCAACCGAGCCTCAGTCAGTGGAGAGAACTTAAACCATCTCCAGGTAACGGAGATTTTACCCTCTCGGCTGGCACGGCCTTGCCCTTGGGAGCCACTCACGTTCTTTTACTAGGCGGGGCTGAAGGAAATATGCTCAACACCCTCGAATCTTTGGGATCACAAATAGAAGTCGAGGGTCGTCAAGATTTGATCCCATTTAGAGATTCTCTCATGAGGCATCATTCGGGATTTAGCAGGGCTGTGTGGACATTCAATACGGTTACCGAGACATGGAGTTCAATGCCTGCTTTGCCGCAGGCTGCACAAGTGAACACTACAGCGCTGCGATGGGGAGAGGACCTCATCCTTCCTTCTGGCGAAATCGCACCCTGTATCAGAACACCCGACATCTACTTAGGAAGAATATCTTCCAGGACATCCTTCGGGGTGCTCAATACGTTTGTTCTTGCCTTGTATTTGTTTGCTTTGGTTTTGATGGGGGTTCTCCTCTCTCGACGTCAGTCCAGTACTCAAGACTTCTTCTTAGGAGGGGAGCGTATTCCCTGGTGGGCTGCAGGACTTAGCATTTTCGGAACGCAGCTGAGTGCGATCACATTTATGGCCATTCCCGCTAAGACATACGCAACAGACTGGCTTTACTTTTTTCTCATGATGACCATCATCATGGTCGCCCCCTTCATCATAAGATTTTTCCTGCCCTTCTTCCGAATAAACAAAGTGACAACCGCGTATGAATTTTTGGAGGTTCGATTTAATTTATTTACTCGTTTGCTTGGCAGTCTGATGTATCTTCTCTTGCAGTTTGGACGCCTGGCCATTGTCCTTCTTTTGCCTTCTCTCGCGCTTTCCGTAGTCACCGGCATCGACGTTCACCTATGCATCCTCATTATGGGCTTGCTGAGTATACTGTATACAGTATTAGGGGGTATGGAAGCCGTCATTTGGACCGATGTCTTGCAAGTTATCGTATTACTGGGTGGGGCACTCCTCTCCTTGTTTCTCCTAGGCAGTAGTTTGGAATTTGGTGAGATCAAGTCCGTAATTGTTGAGCGAGAAAAGATGAAGATCCTGGACCTTGCTTTTGACTTTAGTACTCCGACGCTTTGGGTCGTTCTGATTGGAGGCCTTGCAAGCAACTTGGTTCAGTACGGGAGTGACCAGACGGTGGTGCAACGATACCTGACCACCAGGACTGAAAATGAAGCGGCCAAGAGCATACGTATTGGTGCTTGGATGACCCTTCCCGCGACTTTGATTTTCTTCACACT
>JAHQVP010000117.1 GCA_019634275.1 Saprospiraceae bacterium | reverse complement strand
GAGTCACCAATAGCACCAGAAGCGCCTGCTCCATTGACAGTTCAGTGTGCAGACGATGTGCCTGCAGCAGATAGTCTGACGGCGACAGATAATTGTGATGGAGAGATCACCGGCATACCCACGGATGTGGAGACACCAGGTGACTGCCCCAACAGTTTTACTGTGACTCGTACATGGACGTTTACCGATGAGTGTGGCAACGAAAGCACCATCAGTCAAGTGATTACGGTGGAGGACACAGAGGCACCCATAGCACCAGAAGCACCTGCTCCATTGACAGTGCAGTGCGCTGACGATGTACCTGCTGTGGCTACACTCACTGCAACTGATAATTGTGATGGAGAGATCACCGGTGTACCCACAGATGTGGTCACTCCAGGCGATTGTCCGAACAGCTTTACGGTTGTACGTACGTGGACATTTACAGATGAATGTGGCAATGCCAGTACAGTCAGCCAGACCATAACCGTAGATGATACTGAAGCACCGGTACCGCCAGAGACACCTGAATCCTTGGCCTTCCAGTGTGCAGATGACGTCCCAGCTGGGGATACACTCACTGCGGTGGACAACTGCGATGGTGAAATAATCGGAATACCCGTAGATGAATCTACCGGTGGCGACTGCCCGAATAGCTTTGTGGTCACTCGTACCTGGACATTCACAGATGCCTGTGGAAACTCTAGTACAGTTACGCAAATGATAACGGTAGAAGATACCGAAGCACCGGTACCACCTGATGCACCTGCTCCTTTGACCGTTCAGTGTGCAGATGATGTACCAGCAGCAGAAGAGTTGACTGCCATGGATAACTGTAGCGGTGAGATCGTTGGAGTACCCTCAGATGAGGTAACGCCGGGTGATTGCCCTAACAACTTCACCGTGGTGCGGACGTGGACGTTTACGGATGAATGTGGTATTAATTCCAGCACGGTGACTCAGATAATTACGGTCAATGATACAGAAGCACCCGTAGCGCCTACAGCGCCCTCGGATACCTTGGTTGAGTGTGCCGAAGATGTTCCAATGGCTGTGGATCTGACTGCGATGGACAATTGCGATGGAGAAGTTCCAGGAGAGCTAAGTGAGATGGTCGATACCAACGATTGTGGTCAGACCATAACGCGTATGTGGACTTTTACTGATGCCTGTGGAAATGCAAGCAATGTTTCGCAAGTCATTACTGTACTTGATACGGTTGCTCCAAATGGAAACCCTGCACCGGAGCCGATTTCCATTGAATGTACAGATGCCGTTCCAGATTTTGATCCACAATGGACGGATAATTGCGATGGAGAGCTGACTACGTCCGTCACTGATTCAAGAATGGCGGATCCGGACAATTGCGGATATACGCTGATCAGAACATTCACGGCGACGGATGATTGTGGCAATTCGACTGCCATTAGTCAGGTTGTATTTGTCACGGATACACAAGCTCCAACCTTTACCAGCGTACCGGAGGATCAGACGTTTGAGTGCCTGGCAGACATAGCAGAATTGCCAGATCCTGTGGCCGTGGATAACTGTGGAGAACCTACAGTCACCTGTACGTTTACGGAAGACTTGGACGAAGAATGTTTGAATGGCACAATTGTGTTTACCTGTACAGCAGTGGACTCTTGTGGCAATTCAGTGGACACTAGCTTTACGATTACCATTCTAGATACTTCAGCTCCCGAGCTGGTTGGCGCACCTGATGACTTGGTATTGGCTTGCGAGGATGAAGTGCCAGATGCACCTGAGGTTACGGCAATTGACAATTGTACTGATTCCGTGACGGTTTCATTTACAGAAGAAATCATTGAGGTGCCCGTTGTATGTAAATTGAGCCAGCCAGATAGTTCCACACTATGTCACGACACGGAGAATTGGTCGGTGGTCATGTTTGATCTTCCATATGGTGAATTTTTCTCCAACGTGGAAGCGACATTGACCGAGTTTCCAAATGGTACTGCTCATTTGACTGGAACGGTCTCAGACAATCTGAATCCAGCAGGTGGACTTACTATTGACGTCTGGTTGAAAGATGGAATGAATTGGCAAGATTGGTCTACGCAGTCCTTCCCAACATCATTTAAAGATGAATGTGGAACAGGCAATCACGAAGATTGGACGTACTACCTGATCAATGCAGATTCGGCAACGCTTACTGGATATGGAAATCTAGCTGGATCAGAATTTACCCTTACGCACGCACCAATAAATAACTTCTTGGGTTATCAAGTTGGTCTAGGAGCAAACAATGTCAACGAGAGTTTTGGACATGGTGGATGGTTTGTGGCAAGGGGTACACTCGTTGTAAATGGAGAGACATTTACCGACATTGAGGTAGGTGGGGACTTTGCCTTCGATAGCGAATGTTGCCCTGGCATTGAAGTGCGGCGGACGTGGACAGCCACCGATTGCGTGGGCAATACTACAGAAGTGACGCAGACCATTACTTACGATCCTTCATTGGGCGGAGATGATGGAGGTCGAACTCTGGCAGATGTCGCATCCAATACTGGTAATTCGGTTCAGCAGGCAGATTTCAAATTACGAACAACGTTGGCACCAAATCCAACTTCGGATGGAGCAATGCTGACGTACGAGTTGAATGAGGATTCTGACGTGTCAATTGAGGTATACAACGTGAATGGCCAATTGATACAAAAGGTTTTCGATGGTGCGGCTGACGCAGACTTTGAGTATACTCAGCAGATCAAAACGGATCAATTTGCTGGAGGAATTTACTTGATCAGAATTAGTACGGATAAACAGATGTCACTATCCAGATTGGTGGTGGTGAAATAAATTCCCTTGTGCACATTCGTGTGCGACCGAGCACCTTCGAGATGGAGGTGCTCGGTTTTTTAGGCTTTACGCATCAGGTTCAGGCTTTGACGCATAGTACACCATGAGTGATTAAAATATGAGGAAGATCTAAGTTGCTATTTGAGCACAGCAAACAGGGCATAAAATATTTGCTCTTTGCAAGATACTGAGGAGAGGTCACAGATATGATCATTAGAAACTACATTATTGTCTCAATCTTACTGGTGAGTCAGTCCTTATTCGGTCAGGAGAATAGTGCCGAATTATGTGGTGATGGAGTAGACAATGATGGAGATGGCCTGATCGATTGCTTCGACCCTGATTGCGCTGCGCTGCCCAATGATGGTTGTATTACATGTGGTGATGGAACCAGTTTTATTGACACCTTGCTAGAGTACATACCTGGATGTCCATTGGTCGACCCAGATCCGCAGGGTGCTGTCGGTGTTAGTGATTGGACCGGTGCCACGTCCGATTCACCGGAGGTCGTCTTCTTGGGTCAGGGCGGATCCATAAAGCTGGGATTTATCAATAACATTTTGACTAATTCTGGCGACTCGGAGGCTGATCTTTGGATCTTCGAGGTAGGCACTGCTCTCGAAGCGGTGAGCGTTGAGCTTCGTCCAGCAAATTCGATCACCGAAAATCAATTGATACAGCGGGGAATTCCAGACTCAGATGCTGATGGGTACTACGAGTTTGGAACGATAACAGGTGCATTGTCGAGCCTTGATATCGACGAGGTTGTTGGTGGGTTCTTTGGAGGCCAACTGCGCTTTGACGCCGTGGAGATAATTGATGTCCCCAACGGAAGTTGTTTTGGTGGGATACCTGGAGCCGATATTGATGCCGTTTGCGCCTTGTCCTCCATATCGCGATTTGATTGCACTGGTACATTGAATGGGACTGCCGAGGTCGATGACTGTGGGGTATGCCTCGAACCCACCGACCCTAATTTCAATAGTTGCCTGGACTGTGCGGGGACTCCAAATGGTGCAGCCATCGTCGATGACTGTGGAGAATGCCTCGAACCTGCGGATTCTAATTTCAATAGGTGTTTGGATTGTGCAGGAGTTGCCAATGGATTGGCAGTCATTGACAGCTGTGGCAAGTGCCTGGAACCTTCCGACCCTGGTTTCAATGGTTGTGTTGATTGTGCAGGTATGCCCAATGGTACGTCCCTCTTAGATGAATGCGGAGCATGCCTCGAACCATCAGATTCTAATTTCAATGGGTGTTTAGATTGTTTAGGGATCCCATATGGGTTGGCGGTCAAAGACGACTGTGGGGAATGCTTAACTCCGTCAGATCCCAACTTCAATGGCTGCATTGATTGTGCAGGACTAGTCCACGGGTCGGCGGTCATCGATGATTGCGGTAAATGTCTTGAGCTCCAAGATCCCAGTTTCAATGCCTGTGTCAACGACCGTCGAATATTTATACCAAACGCCTTCTCTCCCAATGACGATGGAACGAATGACCTATTTAGAATATTTAAGGGTGGGGAAGTTGATGCCAGAATAAAGAAGTACATAGTGTTTGATCGATGGGGAGAACTGCTGTACCGAGCTTCTGAGTTTGATTTCGACGGCCAAAGGCATTGGTGGAATGGAGAGTATATGGGAGTGAAATTGCCTCCCGGCACGTATCTGTATTATATAGTGGTTGAGTTTCGAGGCAAGGACACAAAGTCATTCGCCGGTGACGTTACCATGACGATGTAGCCCATACTTGCTGCCAGTGATGTACTCCAGGCTCAAGGAGCAAGACCGTTGGATTTGGTCGATCTTAGAATTCTTGCAAGTATTTGTGTAACGGTTCTACGAGTCCAGTTTTCGCCTCATTTTTTTCACCTCGCCGCGCTTCTTCTTAGCTTCCAAGCGCTTAAGGTTTGATTTTTTAGATGGCTTTGTTGCTTTGCGTTTCTTAACTGGCTTTAAAGCTAGATCAACGAGGTTTTGCAGACGTTCTACGGCCTCCTTGCGATTGCGGTGTTGGCTTCGATACTGATTGGCTTGGATCCGGATGATGCCATCCTTTCCTATGCGACCATCTTTATATGAGAGTAGCCGTCTCTTTGACTCATCGGGTAGGGTTGAAGCCAGCACGTCGTAAATTAAAAGTACAGCGGTTTCCACCTTATTGATGTGCTGACCTCCTGATCCCGACGAGCGCATAGTTCTAAATTTGATATCGGATTCTGATAGAGTAATTAACATGATAGGGGAAAACGTAAAAGGTGAAGAAGAAGTTTCATCGCTATCCAATCTCATCATTCATGCAAGAAGATCGTAAATTAACGAGATGCGAATAAGATCTCTCCTAGTTGCTGGTGCCCTTACCATATCTATGCTGGCCAGAGGCCAGGATCAACCTAACATCATCTGGCTGGTGTCCGAGGACAATTCCAAGCATTTTTTGGAGATCTATCAGAGTGGAGGCGTCTTCATGGAGTCCCTGGCATCCTTGGCTGCCGAAGGATTGGTTTACAATCATGCATTCTCGCAAGGGCCTGTATGTTCTGTTGCGCGCAGCACATTGATTACGGGCTGCTATGCGCCGCGCATTGGTGCACAGTATCATCGAAAGGAACAAATCGTGCCCATGCCCAGCGGAGCTCGCATGTTTCCAGCATATCTAAGGGATGCCGGATACTATACCACCAATAGCCATAAGGAGGATTACAACTTGATCAAAGGGGATGATGTCTGGGACGAGTCAGCACCCAAAGCATCTTACCGAAATCGACAATCTGGTCAACCCTTTTTTCATGTCCAGAATTTTGGAGTAACCCACGAAGGCCGACTCCATTTTAGCATTAGCGAAATGGACTCAATCCAGAATAAGACCGATCCGGCAACAGTCGAGGTGCACGCGCATCATCCCGATACAAAGCTATTTCGCTACACCTATGCACGTTACCACGATCAGCATAAGAAACTGGATGAACAATTGATGGTCTTCATCAATCAACTTAAAGAGGATGGCGTATATGATGATGCGATTATCTTCTACTATGGGGATCACGGAGGGGTGTTGCCAGGAAGTAAGGGATACCTCTATGAGCGCGGCATACATGTTCCCCTTATCGTACGCATTCCTCCCAAGTGGCAACATTTGGCGACTGGGCCAGTGGGATCCAGAATCGATGGGTTTGTACGATTTATGGATTTCGGTCCAACCGTGCTAAACTTAGCAGGTGTTCCGACACCAACTCATATGGACGGTCAAGCATTTTTAGGTTCCAACCTAAATAATGAAGAGGTGCTACAACGCAATACCTGTATAAGCTACGCGGACCGATTCGATGAGAAGTATGATTTTGTGCGAGGCCTGCGGCATGGCAAGTTTAAATACATTCGCAATTATCAGCCTTTCAATATTGATGGTTTGCAAAACAACTATCGATACCGCATGGAAGCATATGAGGAATGGAGAGCCCTTTTCCAAGCACAAAAGTTGAGGGCAGCGCATCAACAGTTTTTTCTACCCAGACCTGTGGAGGCGCTTTATGACATCGAAGTAGATCCCTTTGAGTTGAATAATCTTGCTGAGGATCCAAAGTATGCCAGTCGTGTGGCAGCCATGAGGAAGAGTCTGCAAGAGCAATTGCAAGGTCTTCCAGATTTGAGCTTCATTCCCGAACCGATTTTTATACGAGAAGGCAGCAAGAATCCAGTTTCTTATGGCCGGGCACAGCAAGCACGAATTGGTCACCTTCAGGAGATTGCCGATTTAGCGCTTCTTCCCCCAAATGAAGCACTTCCGAAGCTGAAGAAGGCGCTCAAATCCTCTGACCCTTTAGCGCAATATTGGGCTTTGATCGCTTGTACAAGTATGCCAGATGGAGCATCGGCTCTTGGTAAGAAGATCAATAAATTGGCCACTCGGTCACGACATACCCTGGTTCGCATGAGGGCACTGGAGTATCAGGGCATGCATGGTCAAATGGACCCGCAAGATCTGGTACACCTGTTGGCAGACTGTGAGGATCCCATCACCGCCAATATGGTGCTAAACACCATGGTGCTTCTGCAAGATGTACAGAAAAAGAAGTTCGCACTTCATTGGGATTTAGTGCCTCCCGAATGGGTAGAAAATACACGTAGCAATGTGACCAGACGTCTTGAATATCTAATCGGAAAACGAGGATAACGATGCGTACTATTACTCTGCTCTCCATCTTGCTTTTGAGTTGTGGCGTACAGCAATCGAGTATGCTAGAGGGATCAGGGACGGCCCGTGATCGTCCGAACATTGTGCTCTTCTATGCGGATGACTTAGGATGGATGGACCTTGCGGTGCAGGGATCTGATTTTTACGAGACACCGCATATTGATCGCATTGCCAGAGAAGGGATGCTTTTTACCCGAGGCTATTCCAATGCGGGCAATTGTGCCCCTTCTCGTGCCAGCTTGATGACTGGAATGTATACTCCTCGGCACCGCATTTTTACAGTACATGACTCGTTTAGAGGCAAGTCGCAGAATCGCCAGCTGATACCGATCCAAACGGAGCGAGTATTAGACACTTCACTTCTGATTCTGCCTCAATACCTCAAGGAAAAAGGATATGCTACCTGTATGGCTGGCAAATGGCATTTGTCTCCCAATGCCAGTGATTATGGCTTCGACGCCAATTTCGGAGGACATCAGTCCGGAGGGCCTAAGTCCTACTTCAGTCCTTATAGAAATCCCCAACTGTCGGATGGTCCAGAAGGAGAACATCTGCCAGACCGGTTAAGTGGGGAGATTTCGAATTGGATCACTGCCCAAAACAGCCCCTTCTTTGTCTATTTTCCCCTTTACTCGGTTCATACTCCCATCCAGGCCCGCGAAGATCTGACGACCAAGTATGAAGAGAAAGCTCCTGGAAGATTCCATGATCATCCTCGATATGCTGCCATGATCGAGGCAATGGATCAAGCGATCGGCAAGGTTTTGTCCACATTGGAAGATCGTGGCATCATCGACGAGACCCTTATTGTATTTACATCGGACAACGGTGGCTACGGTCCGGTGACTTCTCAAAGACCCCTTCGTGGTGCCAAAGGCATGCACTATGAAGGGGGGATCCGAGTACCGTTCTTTGTACGATGGCCCGGTCAGGTAGCTGCGGGATCTCAGACGGACTACCCGGTTATTGGATGCGATGTTTTTCCGACCATCGCAGATATTTTGGGTGATCGAGATCTCCTTGACTTTGACGGACGCAGTTTTCTTCCAACTTTGAAGGGATCTCAACAGTCTGAGCGCGCCCTCCATTGGCATTTTCCAGCCTACTTGGAGATGTATCGAAAGGACAGAGCTTTCGAGGATTCACGGGATAAGCCTCATTGGCGCAGTACTCCATTGGCGGCCATACAACGGGGCAGTTGGAAATTGATGGAATTCTTTGAAAGCGGAGAATTAGAATTGTACGACCTCAGTCGTGATCCGTCAGAAAGCAACAACTTGGCCATGGCAGAACCTGCACGCGTAGCGTCCTTGCATGCCGAAATGCGAAAATGGAGACTAGAGACAAATGCTCCAGTACCGAGGGAGCGAAATCCGGAATATCGGGGACCGGTAAGAACAAGCACTGGTCTGGTATATGAGATTATGTCTCGTGGCAAAGGACAGACAGCAAAGGTCGGACAGGAAGTACGGATAAGGGAGGAGACTCGATACCCCAGTGGAAAACTCATTTTTTCTTCTGATCAGATTGGCGGGTCTCTTACTTTTCTGCTTGGCGGAGGGCAGGTGATCAAAGGCGTAGAAGAAGGCATCGTGGGCATGCAAGAAGGCGAAGTACGAACCCTGATTGTTCCACCATCGCTCAGTCAGCGCAAGTCGTATCCTGACTTTCTATCTCCTGACTCCACTCTTCACTACCGCATTGAGTTGCTGGAGGTGATGGAAAAGTGATGGAAGCTGTTGAGACTATTGGTTTTAAATAAGTTTAGTGTTTAGAAGTATAAAGCAAGATGAATAGACGCCAGTGGATCTTAGGTTTGGCATTAGTACTTATGCAATGGTCATGTCAGGAACAGGGACCCACCAACGTGATCTTCATATTGGTTGACGACCTTGGGTGGAATGATCTCAGTGCCACTGGATCGTCTTTGCACCACACGCCCCATTTAGATCAGCTCCTGTCTGAGTCTACATACTTCAGCCAAGCATATGCTTCTTGCCCCGTCTGCAGTCCTACTCGTGCATCGCTGTTGACCGGAAAGTATCCAACTTCTTTGGGAATTACCGATTGGATCCCGGGCCGCAATCCTACCGACCGTCCACTGCTTGGAACTGAAGATAAACACCACCTGGATCACAACGAAATAACCTTGGCTGAAACGATGAAATCCCAAGGGTACACCACCTTTTTTGCCGGTAAGTGGCATTTAGGAGAAGAGGGCTCATGGCCCGAGGATCACGGATTTGACATTAATCTTGGAGGCCATCATAAGGGATCTCCTCCCGGAGGGTACTATTCGCCATACAGCAACCCTGCTCTGACAGATGGCCCAGAAGGGGAGTATCTTCCAAAGCGATTGACGGACGAATCGATCGCTTTCCTGGATGACCAGGGAGACGACCCGTTCTTGCTGTACCTGTCTTTTTATACGGTACATACTCCGATTCAAGCCAGTCGGGATCACGTTGAAGCAGCAGAGGCACGGGCTCGTGCACGGGGAATTGATACCCTGCCCGCTATCGAAGAAGAAGGCGGAGGAAGAACGGTGATCCATCAGTACAATACAGACTATGCATCGATGGTGGATGCCATGGATGACAACATCGGACGCTTGCTTGCTCACGTGGAATCTTTGGGACTGGACGACAACACCATGGTCGTTTTTACTAGTGACAATGGAGGACTCAGTACACTTCTGCGCAGCTGGGGAGCAGCACCTACCTCTGTCAGGCCATTGCGTGGAGGTAAGGGTTGGTGCTATGAAGGAGGCATTCGGGTGCCGTTAATCATTAAACCACCTGCTAAAATAAGAGTACCAACTACATGTGATGTACCAGTGATCAGTCATGACTTTTTCCCAACCATCCTGGATTACCTTGGTGAATCGATTCCTGACAAT
>JAHQVP010000116.1 GCA_019634275.1 Saprospiraceae bacterium | reverse complement strand
CAATGTAGGCATCCATCATACCGGATTTTGCCACTCCGGGCCGAATGATAGACGTAACATCAACCAGTCGTCTGTAATCATGCGTGGGGACTTTTTGCAGAAGATTTCGCATGGCAGGAGACTCCACATAAAAACTGCCCACCGTCTCCCCCTGTTGCAATAAAGACATGGTACGTTGATCTCTCTCTAATATTTCAATGGGCGGAATCATGGCGGGTGTTCTGCCTAGCAACGCACAAGCATCATCGATATAGCCCAATGCCCGCTGGCTCAGTATATCGTACTTATGCAGTCCCAATGTTTTGGCTTGACGCTTGTCAAAGTGGACGATCGGAAATCCCTTCGCCATTGGCTTGAGCGCAGTTATCTGAGTCAGTGGCGCCTGGGAGAGAACCACTCCTCCACTATGCATGGAGAGGTAGTTCGGCAAACCAATCAATGCCTTTCCGCGATCGAAAATCAAATTGCCTAATGGGTGATGGCGATGACGTTGTAGAGGGTGATCGATGATGCACTTTATTTCTTGACGAGTCAAACCAAAGATCTTGCCCAATTCCCACACAATGGACCTCCCTTTGAAGGTCTGGAACGTAGCCAGCAGAGCCACGTGATTTGCACCAAAACGGTCAAATATGTACTGTAGGATCTGGTCGCGATGCTGCCATGAAAAGTCCAAGTCAAAATCCGGTGGATCTGCGCGTTCAGCACTGAGGAAACGGTCAAATCTCAAACCCAACCTTATGGGGTCCACATTGCTGATGCCCAGGGCATACGCCACTATAGAATTGCCTCCACTTCCCCTGCCCACGTGCGCTATGGCATTGCGTCGTGCATAGGTGGTAATGTCCCAGCATGTGAGAAAATAGGCCTCCAGATTATGCCGTGCAATGACCTTCAGCTCTTCCGACATTTGCACAGCACTGGCCCTGTCATCCTCACCGTAGCGCATCCGTCTTCCTCTTTCCGACAAGGCGAGTAGCTTCCTGTGATCCTGAGACTTCGTAGCACTGTAGATCTTGCGATTGCGATTCTTTCCCAATTCAATGGCAGGGTCACAGGACTTGATTACGGCTTCTCCATTTCTAACCAAAGCAGGGCAACACGCATATCGCTTCGCGAGGCTCATCGGATCGTGCATCATCGCATCTGGATGGCAGCAATGCAACTGATTGGACGAAGCCAGCATCTGTTGATCAATGGCGCGCAACATTCTGTGCGTCTCCCAGTCCTTCGTAGACCTCAGCACTACGGGCCACAGAGAAACATAGTTATCAAGTAGGGGCAGGTTGGAAACAAATGGTGTTTCCCAGGGACAGACACCAAATCGTTCGTGCTCTTCCAAGGCGCTCCACGGTGCATCCAACGGATAGATGAGATAGACGTCGCTACTGGCACACTCTCTTCTTAGTGTACTGACATCTCGTGGACCATGACTTAGGCAACGATTGAGTATCTCAAATCCGGTCTCGTTCCTTGCAATTCCAATGCCAAGCAGCTCACCATGATGCCTATATTCAATTCCACTTACCGGATGCAGACCAGCTTCTTGGCAGTTGAGGATAAAATCACTTGCTCCGGACACATTATTAATATCAGTGAGGGCCAAATGAGTGATCTCCACATGCTTAGTGGCCTCCTGAACCAGCTCCCGGGGAGACATCACTCCGTAGCGCAGACTAAAGTAAGAATGGCAGTTTAGGTGCATATTCCGACTATTTCGACATTTTTTTGCCGATTTATTTGACAAATATCGCAACTGCGCATATATTTGCCGATATAATCGACTATTTTATGTCGAATATTCGTTATGCTCGAAATGAAATCGATATGCTATCCGAAAATCTAAAGTACCTGAGAAAAAAGCACAGCCTGTCTCAGCAGCAGCTATCCGATGTCCTTTCGATACCTCGATCTACCTTGGGAGATTACGAACGAGGACACACCGAACCCAATTTGGCCACCCTGATTCAGCTCTCTGAACATTTTGGCATCACGCTAGATGCGCTAATTAAAGAAACTCTATCTCATGAAACGATGGAGATTGCACGCACCAAAGACTTCAAAGTACTGGCCATAAGTGTCGACCGAATGGAGCGTGAAAACATTGAATTGGTGGACGCGAAAGCTGCTGCTGGATATCTGCATTCTTTTCAGGATCCGGATTATATCAAAGAACTGCCCAAGCTTTACTTCCCCAATGTTCCTCAAGGTACTTATCGTGCCTTTGAAATCGATGGTGATTCGATGGTGCCCATGATGCCAGGTTCGGTAGTGATTTGTTCCTACATCGAGCGAATGGAAGAAGTAAAAAATGACCGCACCTACGTAATCGCCACCCATCTCGATGGACTTGTGTACAAACGGGTCTTAAAAAATCCTGATGGGGAATCCATTACCGCTGTTTCGGACAACCCATCCTATGCACCATTCAAAATTCCTTTCCGTGACATTGCAGAAATGTGGCAGTATTATGCCCATTTGAGCTTCACAGACAGCAAAACGGCGTTGGATGAGGCAGTCGATACCAAATTGGACAGCATTCAGGAAACGGTCACCTACATCAAAGAGCGTCTAAATGGCTAATCGCAAATCAAATAAAATATGACACATTTAGACAAGGCTGCTGATATGCAAGCCATGCTTGGACAAGGCCAAGCGTTTGAGGCACTCGATAAGTATTATGCAGATCATTGTGTAGTTGTGGAAGCAAATGGAGAGACGCGCAATGGGCGAGAAGCGCAACGAGCGGCAATGCAAGAGTGGTTTTCGTCCGTCACAAAATTGCATTCCAGCGGCATTGGCTGCATAACAAGCGATGAGTCTGGAGGAATAACGTGCGTAGAAAGTTGGGTGGAAGCAACCTTTGCAGATGGGAACCGATATAAAATGGAAGAAGTTGCCGTTCAGAAATGGGAAAATGGAAAAATTGTTCACGAACGGTTCTACTACAATATACCTGGGCAATAATTCATGCCCGCCAAGAGAGTTTTCTTACTAGAGTTTTATAGTCGATTTTTAAAGGGGAGCCAAAGCAGCTCCCCTTTATATTTGCACTCATGATTCGTGACTACTGGATCGAGGCCGTACCCAATATCTGCTCCGCAGATCCCGTCGTACTGGAGCGTATTTCGCGGGTATTCGAGCATAACCAATCCGCTCAGCTGCTCCATGTTGATTCCAGTCTAGATGTCGGACGAAGCGTATTAACCATCATAGGACCCTCCAAAGCGGTATACTCCGCCATCACTTCCATACTCCACGTCTGCGAAGAGTCTATCAACATCTTTGAGTACAACAGCATCCATCCTCATATTGGGGCCCTAGACGTCTGTCCATTCATCGCCATAGATGCTCATGATCAGGATCGACTCATCTCGGATTCCTACTCATTTGCCCAACTCACTTCGGAAAAATTTCGCCTTCCGATCTTCCACTATGCTCATATGGCAATCGAAAAAGAGCGTGCATCCCTTCACCATTTTCGTAAAGGAGGTCCAACCACACTCTGTAAGCGGCTCGAAAACTCTAACATCCAACCCGATCATGGACCATCCAACTGTCATCCTTCCTTAGGAAGCCTTGTATTGGGAGTACGCCACTTTATGATTGCATACAACATCAATTTACCCGATGCCACACTCGATCAAGCCAAATTATTGGCTGCTCACATTCGAAAGCACTCATCAGGTCTCAAGGCCATTGGTTGGTACAATCCTGAATATGCCTCCACGCAGCTTTCTCTCAATCTTTACGATCGGGACATTACGATGCCATCTGTTTACAACCTTGCTATCAAGTATGCCAAACGCATGCAGCTGTCCGTTGGTGCTTCGGAGCTCATCGGCCTAACGACTCTATCTGGTCTAGGCATACACGCAACAGACCGTGCTCTTCTTTCAGACAAAATCGATGCATCCATAGACAGATTGCAGCTGAATGCCTTGAAACCATTTGATCCATCCATGCACATATTGGATCTTCAAATCAGCAGACACTTAGGTACTTCAATCTTTCTGTGATCATCTTGTCTCATTCATGCGTTGTTGCTGCATCAACTGCACAATAGGTCTCCTTCAGAGCAGGTCAACAAAATCCATAGAGTACTGTCCTTGGATAGCTGAAAAAATTGTTTCTTTATGACTCCATTAAAAAATCAACCTATGCGTCTTAAGAATCTACTATTGCCCTGCCTTCTGATCTTTCTGGCGACTTCGTGCGTAAGCAAGAAAAAATTCACTGCCTTGGAAGCCGAGAAAAATGCGCTTTCTCAGTCTCTCTCTAATCTGGAGGAGAAGGTAGACATGATCCAGGAAGAAAACACTAAGCTCAATGCTGACAAATCTGATTTGACTGCTAAAGTTGCTTCTGTTGAGGATCAACTAAGTACTCAAAAGAAAGACACTGACATGCGTCTTGCTGAGATGAATACTCAGGTAGAAAACAAGCAAGAACAGATCAATTCACTTCGTAATGAGTTGCAATCTGCATTCTCTGATGTAGAGAAAGCAGTATCCGAAAGTGGGCAGCGCATCACTGAAATTGAAGACATGCTCTATTTGGATCTTGAGAATCCTATCAATTTCTCCAGTGGAAGTGCACGTCTCAGCAGAGAAGACAACGAAACACTGGACGAACTTGCTGATATGCTCAACAAGAATCCAGGCATGAGTCTCATCATTGAAGGCCACACAGATGATCGTCCTATCAATACCGCTCGGTACAAAGACAACTGGGACCTCAGTGTTGCTCGATCCATCTCCATCGTCCGCAAACTCATTGCCATGGGTGTCAATCCCAAGCAATTGACCGCTGCTGGTAAAGCAGAATTTGCACCTCGTGTAACTGGAGATCCTAAATCTGCCGAGACAAGAGCTGCTAATCGACGTTCTGAGGTCATGATAGTTCCACAAATTGGAAAACTGTATGATCTGAGCAAAAAGAAGAGTGGAAGCTAAATTGTAGCGATCACTAAAATATCTAAACGAGAATCTAAGCCCTCATCGAAGATGGGGGCTTTTTTATTTTCCGCTTGATGCCCCCTATGGAGACTCTACTCCCTTTTCAAGGTATGCTTGGCGTCTAGGGGTGAATACATCCAAGCACCAACATTGCGTGATTCCAGTGACCGTATGCTTTGCATTACCGGGTATCACTACCACTTCACCAGAGTTGCATATTCTCGTTTTGTCTTCTACCGTAACCTCCAAGGTTCCTTCCAATACATGCAGGACCTGCTCTTCTTCATGAGCATGGGGAGGCAATGTGGCCCCTTGTTCTACGCTTACGTAAGAGTACGTGGCATGACTGGTATGCACCAAATGCCCTACAAATCCAGGATACAATACTGATCCCTCTATCTGATCTATCTTGAAGTGATTCATTCCTATTATCGGTGTTTGTGATTTACCATAACTACTCCATCTTGAGCTGCTGAGTGCTGTGCACGAATGATTCATCATCTGACTCCTCTTCCTGCTGGATGATGAAGAACCCATCCGTACCTTGTTCTTGATAATGGGGCATCAAAATAAGCCCTGAAAGTGGTGCCTTAATAGGTCCAGAAGCAGCACGCGCAACCACCTCTCCTTGTTCTATCGCATCGAAATTCTGATACCCTGGATTCATTACGAATCCATCTCCGATAACAATCGGATGGCGATATACAATGGAAGAGACTGCTGGCAATCCTTCCGAGTATCGCGTTAAAATGTGATCATGCTGATGCTCAATGTGCCTTGCCTCAACGCAACCAATGGCCCTAAGCGCACTCACGATGGCAGCTATCATCCGGTTAGTTGACGCTTCTTCCAGGTGCTGTCCTCCCTCAAATACAAGACTGGTTACGTTGTCATGTTTTTCCTGAAAGTAGGCTGCACATGTGCCCAATAGATGGCCAGTAACACCTAGAATAACCGGAGCACCCAATTGCACTGCAAGCATTCTACCCAATGCATCCATTGGGAAAGTAAAAATGCCTCCCGTGGCCGTAGTAGTGTGCAGGTCGAGCAGCACCACTTCTTCTCCAGATTCGATGTATGCTTCAATGCAATTTTTAAGTTGCGCTCGTTCTGACGCTTCCCGATCATTTACCTGATCTGTATCTTGCCAAATGCGATTGAGGTCGCGGTCCAAAAATCGAGCATCTTGTTCAAGGGCTCCTACATTTCCGCGCAATGCTACCAGCGTTCCCCTAAACTCAAAGTCCGGGTTCGTAATGGGCTCTACCTCAAGCATCTTTAATATCAGCTCCAGCGCTTCTATCCCCGCCGGCTCATTACCATGAATGCCTCCAATGCACAACAACACTGGTCCTTTTTTCCCCTGAGTATATCGTCCAATCAACCGATCCATCCTCTGCGCTTCAGTTGCAGAAGATATACAATAACCATGTAGCAAAACAGGTATCCGCTGGGATATCAGTAAGAATATCTTCACGTTTACCCTTACCTAAGAATACACAGGTGACCCTTGCAAAGCGTTATATTGCTGTTATGCGCATTTGACACAGCACAGCATATGATCTGCAAGTACTCCACATTTAAGAACACAGCAACACATGTTTGAACACCTCCGCTGTCTTAAGAAAAGCACAATGAGAAAGCCCCTTCATTCAGTGACCGGGCCTCTATTTCTCCTTTTTGTTCTGTTTGCTCAACACGGATTTTCTCAGGTGATCACAGTCTCAAGAGAAATTAATCTTCGAGCCGAATTTGTCTATGATATTTTAGGAAGCTTTGACGATCAAATCTTGCTCATCCGAGATGGAATCAATGAGTTTGACCTGCAAGCTTTTGACCGGTCCCTCCGGCAGACTTGGGACAAGGAAGAGAAATTGGACAGTCGCAAGTCGCGCATCATCGACATCATCGAAGGTCAAAACAGCTTTCGAATTGTGTACTCTGACGAGTTCAAAGACACCCTAATGGTCAAGGTGCGCACATACGACCCCAACGCAAAACTTTTGAGCCTTGATACCATCCACACCATGAGGAGAGGCCTGATCCGGCCTAAGTTTAGATTTAACAACTCAGAAGATGAAAACATCTTCCTCATGAGTCTCCTCGAAAATGAGCGCATGGTGGCATCATACTGCTATGATTTTAGCCAAAGAAGGAAACTGTGGGAGTCCGAATTCGAATTCAAGGACATCAACTTTCGCGAGGAGTACCGGAAAACGTTGATCTCCAATGAAGGCACGATGTATATTGTTTTCGAAAAGAACAACATTCGATTCCGAAAATCTGACCACTCCATGGGCGTGTTTCGTTTCGATAAGGAACGCAACCAGTTTGATCTGATTGCCATTCCTATGCCTGAGTTTACTACCTACGATGCCCACTTCATTTACGACAATGTCAACAATCACTTGGTCATGCTGGGATTACATTCCGATAGAAATACAGGCAATACCGATGGCCTCTTCCACATTATCATCAAGGACAGGGAGTTTCTGGCAAAGCCACAGCTGTCTATGGTTGATTACAGCGAAGAACTGATTGCTGACTTTCACGGTAAATATGAAAGCAAAAGAGAAAGCTTAAATAACTTGGAGATCCAGGACGTCATACTTCGTCAAGACGGCGGCATATTAATCATTGCCGAAGAATCAAAAGAATTTGAGAGACTTTCCTATGGAGCACGGCGTGACTTCTACGGCTCAAGCAGGTTTTCAGTAGACTACTACTATGAGGACATAATCCTGATGGCGATCAATCCTGATGGCACATCCCACTGGCAAAAACTCTTGCCCAAGCGTCAGTATAGCAATGATGATGACGCGGTCTACTCCTCCTACTTCCTCTTTAGTAACCCCACTTATTTGCGCATTCTCTACAACGACGAAATTAGGAACGAAAATACAGTCAGCGAATACGTCCTAAATGGCGGTGGAGACATTACACGAAGAAGTCTCATGAGCACCGACAACCAAAAATTGCGGCTTCAGATAAAGAATGCAGTACAATTATCCAGCGATGAATTGATCATCCCCAGTGTGCGAGGCAGAAAGCTTAAGCTGGTTAAATTGCAATACTGAAAAGATTGGTGGTGGGGCAAAATACTAAGCCACCACGAATTGCCGTAGATCTACCTTTTTGCCCTGGTTGATTCTAATCCGATACTTGCCCTTCTCCATTCTTCCCGCATCGATGTGAATGATGCCCTGTCGAAACTTCATGCGGAGGTCGCAGGGACGTCCATCTGCATCTAGCAGAGAAACGACGGAAGGTCTAGGTCGACGTCGAAATAAATACATGAGATCATTATTTGTTTTCCGAAGGTAAACAAATACTTAAACATTATATTTTATTTTAATATGATGTTAACAATGCCTCATCTGATTCAATACCACGCTTCATCTGATGATCTTACACGCACTGCAATCACTCTCGAAATTTATTTTGCACGGAGTTGCAATGTGCTAGGCTTATCATACCCCAGTGCAAAGGCTCTAATCATGTCAACAAAGGCAAACTCATCTGTTGGAGCCAGTCTATCCGAAGTAGACAAACAAAGAACCCGAAAGGCAACTTGCATGTCAATCGGCTCTATGAGATAGAAGTGATCT
>JAHQVP010000115.1 GCA_019634275.1 Saprospiraceae bacterium | reverse complement strand
TGCTTGATCCGATCATAGATGAGCGTAAGGAGTTTCCAGGACTGATGGACTTTGATACTCAACTAGCTCGTTATTATCATCTTTTGATGAAGTACTCTTTTTTCTTCATTGATTTGCTCGAACTCAAACGAAACTATCCTAAACACTATCCCACGCAGAAGCTAATTACAGAGAAGATAACCCATCAAATTCATAACTGGTTGTTGAGAAACGAAGTGGATGGCATCCTCATCAGGGAGTTGAGGTTAGACCATTACAGCATTATTGCCCATACCATCTGGATGGTAATCACTTTTTATTTGACCAGACCCATAGATCACGGTAGCCCAGAGGATAGTGAGAGGGTGTTTAAGGAAATGGTGTGGAGTCAAATACTGCCACATTTTACTCCTGCAGGTCGCTTGGAGTTTGATTTGTTGATTGAGCGACTGCTGGATTCGTTTACGCCACATATGGAGCGTTGATAGTAAGAAACGAGATGAGAGACACCAAGAGGAAGATACTAGAAGCAGCAATACATTTATTTAACACCAAGGGCTTGCCGAATGTAAAATTACAGCACATTGCTGACTATTGCGGAGTCAGTGTTGGCAACTTGGCATATCACTATCGAACAAAGGACATTCTGCTTAAAACTATTGATCGGCAGATTCAGGATGATATTGAAACCATCGTTTCAAGTCAGAAGGATTTTCCATATCTCATTGATTTTGACAATCAGCTCTCTAACTACTTCTACTACATCAATAAATATGCATTTTACTTTTTAGATGTCCTGGAGCTGGAGAGGTGCTACCCACAACTGCAGGAACACAGAGTGTTATCCATTACCAAGATGATGGCCCAAATTCGTAAATGGATAGATTTAAATGTCAATAATCAAATAATAAAGCAGCAGATATCAGAAGATCAATATGAGACAACGACACGTATCGTTTGGATGACCATTTCTTTTTGGATGACGCAGCAAAAAGTTTTGGGTAAAAAAGGCAGCGATGAGGGCCTTTTTAAGGAAGATGTATGGAACTTGATCGTGCCCCTCTTAACGGAAAATGGCCTACTTGAGTACGAGGCCATTATATTGCCTCAACTTGCTAATTTGAAGAATGCTATAAGCCAGTGAAGGAATCAAGTTAGGAGTCTCCTGACTTGTGCGGAATGAGTCCGTCAAAGAGTTCATCAAGATCACCAGTGCCCTCTAGAAACGCCATTGTTTTTTCTGCTTCCTCTTCGTCGATGATGCTTACGGCTACACCTACATGGACCAGGACGTATTCTCCTATTTGTGCCTCGGGAACGAGGCTTAAATTGATTTTCTTGGTGATGCCACCAAAAGATACTTTGCCAATTTGAAATACACTCTCACCAGCATCCTCGAGAGCCAGTATTTTCCCTGGTATTGCTAGGCACATGACTAGGTATTTATTTTACTGACGAAAGATTCGATGGCCTTAATCATCTTTGAATCACTGTTGTAATCCATTATGGACACACCTTTGAGATCTGCAGCTGCAACATTTTCATCATAAGGAACCATCACTGCGACTGGAAGATCGATCTTGTTGCAGTATTCGTGAATGGCATTGGCTTCTTCTTCTGTACGGACTTTGTTAGCAATGGCTTCAACTTCATTGATTCCTAATTGCTTTGCCATTTCAGCAAATCGACCGGCAGCCTCCAGCGATCGATAGTAGGGTTCGAGGACCATGTACATCTTATCGACATGCTGAGAAGTACCTCTTTTCATATGCTCGAGAGAGGCTTCTGTATCAACCACCATCGCTGCATTTTCTTCAGAGCTGAGTGCGGAGTGAATAAGTTCCCTGACTACGGTGTGTGATCCGCACATGCACCCGGTTCCTGCTTGTTCTGGTTTTCCCACGATGAGCAGCGTCACATCATCAGGAGCATTTTGCCCATAAGTGTCCAGAATTTCATCAAAGGGCATTTTTACTTGGAATCTCCAACTGTCCCCTTCTTCGACTCGTTCGATTATGTCTGTGCTCAGTGACTTCTGTGGGGGCAGATCCTTGTCTATTCCCAGTACCACAGAAAGGTTGGGATTGGGATCACCATCTATGGCCAATACTTTTTCACCATTCTGAGCCAACACCCGACAGATGGTGCCACTTATAGTAGTCTTGCCTACTCCCCCCTTGCCAGCAATTGCGATTTTCACAACTTAATTATTTACAGCGGCCCAGTCGAGACCAGCAGGCCTGTTAAAGAAGGAATCGTCAATCTCATTGTTGAAAGAGACATCTGAGTAAACATATTCATCCATGACTTTGCCATTGCCCCAATACCTTGTCCAACGATGACTGAATGTGATCCCGTCAACTGTTTTATGGTCTGACCAATAGATTTCCTCTGGTCGGTAGGTACCAAAATCAGACTTATTATAGTATTCCATTTTATGGATCAGCTTCGTTTCGGGATCTACCAGAAACCGCCATTTGTCTTTGCCAACAGTTGGTTTATATGATACGTCCAGAACCAGCGGATCACGCTCCATATCGATATTTTCCAACGGATTCCAATCCAATAAATTAAGCGCAGACATGTTGTTTACGTCGGGCCGCACGCCTGAATCGCCTAGCTTGAATGGCATCGAGAATCGATAGAATGCCATTTGGGCTGCACAGTTGGGTTGGCAAAACTTCGAATCACACATCATGCCCAGATCTCTAGAAGTTTTCTTCGGATCGGCAGGTGTTGATTTACTGGTTGCCCAAAAGCCATCCTTATCTTCAGCGATAATGATTTCTTCACCATTTTTATCAATGGCTTTCACCATTAGCTTAAGGCCCTCGTCGGTCTTTTGGAAATAGAAGGTTTCTACTTGGTGTGAAAGATTGGAACCATCTTCCCCATACACATTTTGAGTTCTAGTAAATTGACCTGATTTGATGGCGTTCCAAGCCTCCATTGACCCAGCTGCTTCCACCATCTCATTTACGAGTTCCACTCCGGTTGGTGCGCGGAGAAAATTTTCCCAAAGATAGTACCCTCCATAGCTGAGAAGGATGGTCAACAGTCCAGCTTGCAATAGGCGAACTCTTCGTATCGTGATTGGATTTGTGAGGTCTTTCACCTCTAGGCCAAACTTCCAGGGAATTCGTTCCGTTGTTTGCTGCTGGTCTTTAGCCTGTCTTTTTTTTGTGGTCTCTTTCATCGTTGATTAAAAATAAGTCCTAGTTATATATTTTCCAGTTGCAGCCATTGACTAAGTTGTTTGACTGCTTTTGGGATTGCGGCGGTTACTTCGTCACTCATGCCTAGATCAAAATCGTCGTGCCTCGCGGACTGACATCCCAAAATGTAGACGTCTTCAGGCAAGACACTTAAGGCTTTCGCCAACATCATAGCACGGGTGGGGTTGGTATAGTGCATGTCAGCTAAGAATTCTCTTTTCTTATCAAGGGGCATTTCTTCCAGATCACTGATTTCTGCAACCCTTTCGATTGAGATGGTGCCTGGATTTCGCTTGTAGTCGACGGCGTCCGCCAGAATCAATATGTCATAACCGGCATGCAGTTCTTGCACCAAATGAATCCCTGCGATCCCCACCTCCATAGCCGTAATATGTTCATACTCCGGGACCTTTTCAGTCCAGGCCCTTACAAATTCAATACCAAATGCATCGTCTTGGCGGAGTTCGTTTCCCACTCCTGCGATCAATATGGAGCCACTTCGATTCATGGGAAGGTAAACATAGTCTGGTGAAATGCATTGTCAAAATGCATTTCTTCATTTTCATAAATTGTCCTTAGAAGCACCTTCTCTTTGTCCGCATTTGATGAGTAGCTTAGTCTGCGCAAATGCAATCTTATGCCATCAACTTCTGTAAATGTTTCGTAAGTGGTTAACGAGTGACCCTCGCCATAGTCCAGATAGTTAGCCACCATATCATGGTTTTGCAAATCAAAATAGTAGTACCAAGTATGATACCCACCTGAGCTCCCCGCTCCTTTTTCGTATTCTACTTTGAGTGCATGAACAGGCTGGTCGAGGGTGGTTGAATCGATGCCTTCGTAAGATAGTTTTATGCCAGGGTCCGTGAGTTTAAACGGCATCGAGATGACGTAATTGGATCCAAATGAAGAATTCCATGCTTCATTATTTGATTTGTCGTCAGTAAGTTGATGGTCATCCTTGTATTTTCGTGCCTCTTTACCAGTGTTAATGATCACATAGTTTCCGAGATCGTCACTCCAAGTCATTCTGCACTGAAAGCCATCCTCCAGGTTGTATTGGTGAAGCTGCCGGACTCTTTTCTTAATCTGTCCTGACGAATCGAGTTGCGTGATGACTTTATAGAACGAAAAATTGCGTTTGGATGACCATTCTTGCCATCCTCCTGCATGTTCGATGGCCTTTCGTGCCACACTTCCAGCGGCGTTATTTGGCAGGCGATCCATGGGGTTCGCAGCGGTTTGAATATCCCCTGGGGCCTGATGGTTCCCACAGGAGAACCAAGCAGTAACTATTAATAGGCCAAGTAAATCTTTCAAAACGGACTGCACTTTAATAAGCAATTTCAACCTTCAATAATCCCCCTTCCTCAATCTGCACTGGAAATGTCACCAATTTCTTGTCTGGCTGATTGACCGACAATCCCGTGCGAATGTCATATTTGCAACCATGCCAGGGGCAGATTAAGAGGTGTTCTTCAATTCTACCCTGGTCAATAGGCAGAAAGGAGCCATCGCATTGATTTTGCACTGCGAAGAAATCGGCCCCAATTCGCGAAATCAAGAAATTGACCTTTTCATAATTCTTGGCATATAATTTTTGATTTTCAAAAGAGTCTATGTCACCCAACTCTAGCCAATCCTTTTTCCTTTGAGGACTTAACATCTTAACTTGGTCTTCTGGAATAAAAGCGATGGTTCTGTCATCAAGATGTCCATTTGCTTCTTCCTCGGCGATGATGTCATAAAGGGTCAGTAGTCTCGAAGTGGTGGGATCTTTTACTAGTTCTTCTTTTAAAGCTGGATAGTTCTGTACGGCCTGGAAAATTCGGGAGAGCGGTTCTCTGTGAATGGAGTCGAAATGTTGCAGGATCTGATAGATCAAGACCTTGTGATCGGCATTCGGCACTTGTTCTGCTTCTTGCAGTAATTTGTCCAATTGGTCTAGCGAATTGGCATACTCGGCGTTGGTAAAGAGAACTTTCTTCATCGTGTGAGCGGTGCGGAGGCGCAATTATGAACACAGTTTTCTAGTTTTTGTCCGTTCGGACCATAGCAGAACTCACAATCTGGTCCGCATTCACCGTGCCCCGCCTTTTGATATCCTTGAAAGGCTTCTGCAAATCGACTGCCAGCTTCTTTGCGAGCATTCTCAGACAGGGAGATGATGGACTCGGGATGTACAGTTTCGGTAGCACAATTCAATATGCCCTCGCTTACGAGCTTGCTGAGATGGTAAAGCAGATTCTCTTGATTGGTGTTGAGCAATGCTAAGACTTGCGGGACTGGGACTGTTTTTCCAAAGCCTTCACCATCCATCCAATAGAGGATCTGTAAGATTTCATCTTTCCAGAAGAGAGCACGAAGGGCTGATTTTTCGATATTTTCCATCAAACTTCCATTGAGGTTTGAAATATACGATCTCCAAATAATGGTTCAATCTGAAGATCATCTGTCAAGTCACCTAATGCCAACTGTTTTACCAATGCCAGGACAGTAGGTATTTTTTTCTGGACTGCGGGTGTGAGGTCTTCACCGGCAATCTCCGGACCTGGCTCTACATCAACTAAATATACTTCATCATTCCATACGTTGAAGTACTCTCCGATCACAAGCAAATTTTCAACCGAGATAACACCAGTCGCTGCATCACCCACACAGGCTTGGATTTGTGCAGTTTCGGGTAGTCCTCCCAACCACTTGAAAACGCTAATGTCGCCAATTGACCGATGTGACCGTTCGATAGCACAAACAATGATCACCCGATCAAAGGAGGGTATTTCTGCTTCCAGCATTTGCACGACGGCCACTGGACCCCAGTTTAGCTCATCTACTTTGACATGTGCCGGCATATCGAGCCTCTTCAGATGTGGCAGCAGGATTGGGGGCAAGGAATGGTTGCCGAGGATATGATATCCTACAGTTCCTACCAGTGTTTTCTTATTCAATTCCACAGGCACAAGTGGTTACTTCACGTGTAACGACATGTTCGGAGTCTTTTGCCATGATATGCGTTGTACATGGCATACAGGGGTCGAAGCTTCGTATTGCCCTTAAGATATCGATTCCTTTGTACTCTTCTGGTAAGTTGAATTTTTCGAGGATTGGTGTGTTGAGTACGGCCTCCTCATAGGGACCTGGTGCTCCCCATGGAGCACGTGGTGCTGCATTTAAAGTAGAAGGAGTGATGATTTGATAGTTTTTGATCAAGCCACTTTCTACAATGAGATGATGCGTCAAAAAGCCTCGACCTGCTCCCCAAGCACCAAAACCAATCTGAGTCCCTGACTTGGGGATTTCGTATGGAGTGCTCACCGCCGTCTCGCCATTTCTTAGCAACTGCATGGCCAATTGCCAATTTTCCATAGCCACCATGGCAGAATATGGAATGCAATAGGCGCGCGCTCGGTTTCTTTCGAAGGCATTCCAGTGCTTGGGAATCTTCCATTCCAGTTGTGCTTCAGGGAGGTTGTATTTTGGCACATTGATTTTCATGCTGTGCCCAGTGTTCTCAAGGTAGGGGCTGGCTGGTGCGCGTTGTGCCTTGGCTGTCAAGTACATCCTACTGTATGCACCAGCCTCCATTGGCATTCTATCCCATGTGGGGCAGGTGTCCCAACTATACCGATCTCTCCAGCTTTGTTTGCCCGGCTTTGGTATTGTGTCCTTATTCCATGGATGATTTGGGCTCAAAGGCATGCCATTGGCATCGGTTTTGTAAGTCTGTCCGTCCCATTTTTCATAGTAGGAATGCTCGACGAATTCTTCCAGACCAGCATTTAGTTCGCTTAAATTGGTGGTGACAACCTCGCCATCAACCAGCACACCAGGAGTCGACCACCGATCATTGCCCCACTTGTCACAGTTTTCGAATGTTCCATCATACGAATCTGGCCGATCCCATACCCCTGTATCGGCCATGGTAGCCGGCCGTACTCCGCATTGCTCATATCGTGGATCTTCTTCCAAAAAGAAATCAAAGATGTCATCCCAGATGCCTGTTGTTTTTTGACCGTAATCAAAAAACTTTATCAATCGGGAATAGACTTCATTTAATGTCGAAATAGTGACCGTGACAGAGATGCCGCCGGGTATCACAGATTGTGGATGAGGGTATTTACCCCCAATCTGAACATATGCCTCCCTCGCCACTCTGGTCATGGAAAGCGCTTCTAGATAGAGTTTTCCTTTGAGGGGATTCAAATCCTTCATGATGTCCAGAATGGTATCATAGCCATGCACTGCTTTATTCCGTGCTTTGGCTTTTTCTGCTTTGGCCAGCAGTTCAGGATTTGTTGCTCCGACAAGTTCCTCAGAATAGTCTGGACCACTCAAAAGAAAGAGATGTAGCGGATGATCATATAAATATTCAATCGCTAGCAAAATGTTGCGCATGACTATGCCGAGAGGTGGAGGTTTGATGCCCAATGCCATTTCGATAGCAAGTGCTGATGTGGTGGCATGCACTCCTCCACAAACGCCACAAGCCCTACTGCTTATGTAGGCTGCGTCACGTGGATCCCGTCCTTTTAGGATGATCTCGTACCCTCTAAATAGAGTGGCCATCGAATTAGTTGAGAGGACCTTTCGTTGTTCTAGATCCACCACACTGTGAAAAGCCAATGCACCCGCTACGCGAGTCACCGGATCATAGTCTACACTGCGGATGAAGCCATTTTTTTCCATGAGGCTTTTGAGCTTGTCTTGCTCAACTCCGAGATCCACTACTTTGTACTCATAGGGATTAGCAACATCTTCTTTGAGATAGGCATTTCCTTGCTCGTCAAATGCAATGGGTAGATTTTTAAAGCACATTTATATAATTTCTATTGTGGTGAGAATGAGTCCTTTTATCCTAAACCAGCTTTAATACTTTGGCAATTTCGACGAGGTGCCCGTCGACAGATGACAGACCACCATGTAGTTGTGTAAGTGCCCCATTGATCGTGCCAAGATGTCCTTCAAGTGGTGTAGAATCTTCGACAATTTGTTGCAGGCCTCCAGCCAGCTGTTCCAGATGGGTACCTGCTCTCCGTAACGCAACAATAATCAGGATCAGATAGACGACGAGTACGAGTACCACCAATCCTACGATGATGAGTGTGGACATATATAAGGTTGAAGCTGACATCCTTTTTGTTTTCCTTGCTAATTTAGTTTGGCTGCACGGTC
>JAHQVP010000114.1 GCA_019634275.1 Saprospiraceae bacterium | reverse complement strand
TTGATGATTATGGACCCAGTGAGCGGTCAAGTTGTGGCTGCTGATACCATGCCTGATGGACAAGAGACATACTTATCTCCCGTGGTGCGCACTGCTTCGGATAAGTCCCAATGCATGATTTACTTTGGGACCGGAGGGGAAACCGCACCGGGAAGCTTATATGCCATCAGCCTGGAGAATCTGCTCTCTCAAAATGTAAAGGAGGCGCAAGAATTGGTCTCCGATGATGCCCATGGATTTATCAGTCCTCCTGTCCTGGCGGATCTGAATCACGATGGGGTAGAGGAGGTGATCGTAGCATCCCATGGGGGCAAGATGACGGCTTTAGATGGAAAAACGTATGCAAGCCTGTGGGAGCACCACTTTCGTGGTCTGGAGATCAGCAACAGTTTTGCGGTTGGCCATTTCTCTGGTGCAGATGATGTGCCGGATCTAAGTATTGTGGGAAGCAAGGGAACCTGGCCTCGCTATACGTACAGCCATCATATCATGATCGATGGTCATAGTGGTTCGATCGCATATAGGGACTCTTCTTCTTGCTTTTCACTGGGCTCTCCCATCGCGATGGATCTTAATCGGGATGGGCAGCAAGAAGTGCTACTCAGTCGCAATCGCTACGATTGTACGATCCGGTTTAGTCCGGATACGCTTGCCCCTCCGGAGATGAGCAATGAAATTGTGGCTGTCGATTTTGCCAACGACCGAATCCAAATCATAGACGCTACCGACCATTTTATGAACATTTTCTCCACTCCCTGGATTGGAGACATGGACAACGATGGGTATGCCGACATCGTCTATCCGCAGTATTACAACCCTACCGACATTCGTCGATTTCTGGGCATGCAGATTAAGCGTATCTCTACTTCCGTCCAGATGCGAAAGGAGCCTTACTGGGGGGGATATCAGGGCTCGTACTATGACGGGTCTTTTCGCTGATGCAGGGGCGGTTAAGGTTGTCTTAAGAAGGACTTTCATGCCTCCCTTTTGAGCACTTTTCGACTATCTTCTGACAAAGATCTCGTCACATGCGCTTAGCATTATTCGCCACGTTGATGGTTTTGGGAGTGATAAAGGGCAATGCCCAGGAGCTCCATTCTCGGCCCATCATCGCAGAAGATTGGCAGAAGGGAAAACACATTCAGCTCACGACCTCAGGACAACACAAGATAGACATGACCACGCGCTATGTGCGTCCTAGAGGAGAACGGTTTTGGCAGCGTGAGGCCGTCTATGATGGGAATGTGTACAAGGTGCTTAAGCATGGAGATGCACTCAATTTGTTGGACAGAGATGGTAATGTGTTAATTCGAACCAGTCGGAAGGGAGATGTGCTGTATGCAGGCAGTACGAGGATACAGAAGGATGTGACGGACAGAGGCCGATCTCTTGCATATCTGGATGCGGAGGGAAATAGGCTGGTACAGGGTCGGTATGAAGATGGCCGGATTACAGTCCGTGTGGATCAACCACACCCAAACAGTAGGTTGCTCGAGATCTGTGCATTTTCATCCTTGCTTGATCAGGCACACGATCAGAGACTGGACTTTGCCTGGGTCAGCTCCTTCCTTCATATTTATCCGACGCATTGAGCGGACCATAGTACCTATCATACCCTGACCTAGGCGACGCACTCCGCAGAAACCTCGTATTTTGTGCTGGATGAAAACAGTGGCTCAGCGCTTGGTCCTTGGGATGCTGCTCCTCCATGCCGCGGCACATGCTTCTGCCCAGGAATGGAAGGCTCATTTTTCTAGCATTGGTACCTTCAGTTCGCCACGATTGAGTGATCTCAATCAGGATGGCACTTTGGACGTTGTACTTGGAGCAGGAAAAGCAGAATTCGAGTCCTCTGACACCGCGGTTATCGCCCTTAATGGAGCGGATGGCAGCGTCTTGTGGGTGGCTCCCGCTGACGATCAAATTTTTGGCTCGGCTCTGTTGCTTGATCTAACCGGAGACGGCGTGGATGAGGTGGTCATTGGGGGCAGGTCGGCTGAGTTAATGGCGCTCAATGGGGCCACTGGTCAGGAGCTCTGGAGGTTTCGCGATGGGTTAAGCCAGGACGGAAAGGAAGGAGGGCAATGGTACAATTTCTACAATGCCCAACAAATAGACGACTGCAATGGCGATGGAACACCTGACATCCTGGTCTCTAATGGCGGGGATGTATTGGTGGAGCCATATGATCCGGACCGCCCGGTCGGGCATTTGGTGATCATCAGTGGTGCCACAGGAGGTGTGCTGGCCCGTGCCGCCATGCCTGACGAAAAGGAGATATACATGTCCGTGGTGCTGGATGCACCCCATTTAGATGCCCAGATTCTCTTTGGAACAGGAGGAGAAACGATTGGAGGAAGCTTTTATCGCAGTACACTGGATGCTGTGCTTCGGGAAGATCTCTCCAAAGCCCAATTGTTGTGCTCATCTCCGGACAAGGGCTTTATTGCTCCTCCGGCCTGGGTCGACCTGACAGGCGATGGGGTGTTGGATATGGCTGTATTGGCTGTCGACGGATGGTTTCGATGCTTTGAGGGTGTTTCTGGTTCACTACTATGGGAGACCCTGCTGCCCAACACAGAGGCGTACAGCTCCATGGCGGTGGGATATTTTACCGAGGATAATGTTCCGGACTTCTTCTGCTCGGTGGCAGAAGGTGAGTGGCCCAAATTGGAATGGAATAGGCAATTCCTGCTTTCAGGAAAGGACGGCACTCTTCTGCGTAGCGATTCGTTAGGCTTCTATCAAACCAGCAGTCCGATCGCTGGAGATTTAACAGGAGATGGCAAGGACGAGGTCTTGCTCAGTGTCAACTATCAGGAATTTGATAGTTTACACTTTAAATATTTTCGCAATATGTTAGTAGCTATAAATCAGGATTTACCAGAGCCCATCCAGCTGCTTCCACCATTGCCTGGGAGCAACATCTCCTCAACTCCATGGATGGGCGATATGGATGCCGATGGCAGACTTGATATCGTTTATGTACATGGCACCAATGATCGACAGACCTACACCTTTGACGGCATGTCGGTCATGCGACTTAAAACGGACATTGTCCTGCCGGCTGTTCCGGGTTGGGGCGGTTATATGGGCAATGCCGGTACCGGAATATTTCCTGCAAGGATTATAAAACAACCATGAGCAACCTCCTTAAATATCACTTTGCCATCATGTTGACGGTCCTGACTTTGGGATCATGTTCAGAGGATGCGACCGAGCAGACTTTTGATTCTACCATCTTTGAAGCATTGGATCCTGCGGTGAGTGGCGTAGACTTCATCAATGAAGTCCACGATCGGGATGATTTTAACGGGCTCACTTACCGCAACTACTACAATGGGGGAGGAGTGGCCATTGGTGATGTCAACAATGATGGCCTTCCTGACTTGTACTTTACCGCAAACATGGGGCCCAACAAGCTGTACCTCAACAAAGGCAACCTGCAGTTTGAGGATATTTCAGTATCCGCAGGCATTGCCGGTACACGGTCCTGGAGTACGGGTGTATCGATGGCCGATGTCAATGGGGATGGCTGGCTGGATATCTATGTCTCCAACTCTGGCGACGTTTCTGGTGACAACAAGGAGAATGAACTCTTTATTAATGGAGGGGATCTCACCTTTTCAGAACAGGCAGCCCAGTATGGTCTGAACAATGCGGGATATTCAACCCAGGCTTCTTTCTTTGACTACGATGGAGATGGAGACTTGGATTGTTATCTGCTCAACAACAGCTTTAAGGACCCGAGCAAGATCGAATTGTTTCGATCAATGAGGGATGAACCTGACCTCTTGGGTGGAGATCGCCTTTATCGAAATGACCAGGGTGTCTTCACCGATGCAAGCGAAGCGGCCGGAATTTACAGCAGTGCCATTGGATTTGGACTCGGTGCTTCCATTGGAGACATCAATGGAGATGGCTGGCCCGACATGTACATCAGCAATGACTTTTGGGAACGAGACTATCTGTACGTCAATCAGCGAGATGGGACCTTTTCAGAGGAACTGATTGATCGCATAGACTACTGTTCGATTTCCAGCATGGGCGGAGACATGGCAGACATCAACAACGATGGATTTTCCGAAATTATCTCTACTGATATGTTGGCCGCCGATAATTATCGATTGAAGGCCATGTCCGCTTTTGATCCATACCACCTTGAGGACATCAAATACAGGGCAAATTATCACTACCAGATCGCACAAAATTGTTTGCATCTAAACAACGGTAAAGGGCACTTTCAAGAGGTGGCCATGATGGCAGGAGTAGGGGCTACCGACTGGAGCTGGGGTGCCTTGTTTTTTGATTTCGACAACGATGGACTCAAGGACTTGTTCGTCAGCAATGGACTGCAGCGGGATTTGATGTATATGGATTTTAGAGATTTCCTCACTGATCGGGGAATCCATCAGAAGATGGCCCGTGAGGAGCCCATAGATTATGTGGAATTAACGGCACAAATGCCCTCCAATCCCCTGGCTAATTTTGCTTTTATTAACGGTGGCGACCTCCAGTTTTCTGACCAGACCCAATCCCTGGGCTTAGGCACTCCATCGCTCAGTAATGGGTCGGCCTATGCAGATTTGGATGGGGATGGAGATCATGACTTGGTCATCAATAATGTAAATGGATACGCCTCGCTCTATGAGAATCGCGCTGAACGCACGGCCAGAAACTTCCTCAAGGTGCGTTTGAAGGGACCTGCAGAAAACCCATTTGGAATAGGAGCAAAAGTGACGATCCGCTATGCGGAATCTCTACAAGTGCAGGAAAACTACAATACCCGTGGTTTTCAGAGCAGCGTAGAACCGCTCTTGCTCTTTGGGGTAGGAGGTGTGGACCAGATTGACGAAGTGCTGATGCAATGGCCCGGAGGCAAAACATCACGCCTGCTGAATCCTCCAATCAATGAGGAGGTGACGATGAGTTTTGACGAGGCTAGCACTGCACAAGAAGCCGCCGTGTCTGGCGCAAAGCCCCTCTTTGCGGTAGATGTGGATGCGCTGCCATCATCCGTCAAACACGAGGAAAATGTCTTCAGTGACTTTGACCATGAGATCCTTCAGCTTTCCATGCTCTCTACTCAGAGTCCCAAGATCCTGACGGGGGATTTCACCGGTGATCAGCTCGAAGATTTCATTCTGCTCGGCGCTTTTGATGAAATGGATCGCCTCTTCGTACAGGATGCATCAGGTAGTTTTTCAGAACGATACACACGTGCTTTTGACCTAACCAAAGTTTTCGAATCCACCTGCGGAGACCTGGCAGATTTTGATGGAGATGGAGATCTTGATCTTATGTTGGGCGCCGGAGGAAACGAGTCTACACGGGATGGACAGCTGTACACCTTGCGCTATTTTGTCAATGATGGACAGGGTACCTTGACGTTGGACAACTCAGGTATTCCACCCGTCGTGGGCAATTGGTCGGTCGTCTCAGCCCAGGATTGGGACAAGGATGGGGATCAGGACTTATTTCTCGGAGCCCGTGTGGTCCCAGGCAACTATGGCCTGCCTCCTCGCAGCTATCTGCTGGAGAATCGCAATGGACAATATCAGGACGTGACTCCCGGATCATTGGCGGGTGCTGGAATGATCACCGATGCCATTTGGACCGATCGCGAGGGAGATGGAGATCCTGATCTGGTGGTGGTCGGGGAGTGGATGGGCATCCTGGTTTTCTTGAACGAGGAGGGATCCATGCTCTATGACACAGAGCTTTCCCAAAGTGCGGGATGGTGGAATTGCGTCCAAGCAGGCGATCTTGATCATGATGGTGATGAAGATCTCATTGTGGGAAATTGGGGAAAGAACTCCAAATTTCAAGTGGGAAATGGCATCGGTCCCATGACCATGTTTGTCAACGATTTTGATGGCAATGGAAAGACGGAATTTGTTGTCAATTGGACCCCACCCTTAGAAAAACGCAGCTATCCCTTCGCGACTAAACCTGATATCACAAAGCAAATGCCGGAGCTCCGAAAACAGATCCTCAAGTATGAGGACTATGCGTCCGCGACTTATGAAACCCTCTTTCCTGCTTCTGTGCGGGAGAAGTCGCTGCGGCTCAGTACCCATACGCTGGCCAGTTCCATTTTTTGGAACGAAGAAGGAAAATATGTGCAAGATGAGCTTCCTACGATGGCCCAGTTGGCGCCTGTCTATGCCATCGTGATCGAAGACTTTGACGCTGATGGTCATGTAGACGTTTTCTTGGGGGGCAACATGTACGATGTGCAGCCCCAGGTCGGGAGGTTGGCTGCCAGTCGAGGGACGTATCTTCAAGGCAAGGGCGGACGGCATTTCGAATACCTACCCAGTGCTCAATCAGGCATTGACATAAAAGGGCAGGTGAGGGATGCCGTTCTCATCGGAAACGGAAAAAATCGCAGACTCCTGGTAGGCCGCAACAACGACAGCATGTTGGCATATCGGCAATCAGCCCGGTGATGAACTGCTCAGATCGGTGAGCCTGCAAGGATCGCTGAGCTGACTTGGTCAAGAAATGTATTTCGATTTTTTCGACTTGGCTCACCGATCCCTCCGCGCTGCTTCGGGCCTGCCTGTGGCAGACAGGCTCAGCGATCCGAGCGGCGTCTTTCTTGTTCCGCACGGAGGTTCTTAAGTCCTGGCAATAGTGAAACCAATCCCCCAATAGCGCAAATGGCAATAATCGTGACCGGCGTGTCGATTTTTTCTTGTTGGTAGTCCCTTATCCCAAAGTATAGTAGTCCCAGTATGAGGGGAATAAAGATGCCGACCAACACCTGGGTGTTTTTCTTTTTCTTGTCAAGTGCTTCGTCGGACAGTTGGGTGAGCTCTTCGTGATTCATCGTGATTGAAGAAATGTTCATTTCAAAATAGGTCTCGCCGGCGAATCCGTTGAATCAAATTGACCGGTGGCGTTAATTCTTCGATCAAGGGTACTGCTCCCTGGGTTCGACACTACGATTAGATGACCCAACGGAATTGTCGGGCTGCTCAGACGGCACCATTGGAAGATGCTCAGTGTGTGGCATAAGGCAGCCACCACATCCCAAAAATCTTCGCTATTTTTCAAGCAAATAAATTGCAATGAAGAAACTGTTTCCTTTTATAATCCTGGCCACCCTCTTTTGCTCTTGCGACACCACTTCTAAGTTGGGAAAGGCAGGGGATCCTGTTTTTACGGGACCGATTGGGGTACAGGCCTATTCTTTTCGAAACTATTTTCCGAAGGACGTTCCAGGTACACTGGATCGAATTCAAGAAATGGGCATTACCCAGATCGAGGGAGACGGCGGACGGATCCCGCCTGAAGAATACAAGAAGATGTGCAAGGCTCGAGGGATTTCAATTCCGTCAACGGGCACCAGTTTCAAGGAACTGGACGAAGACCCAGAAGCCATTGTGACGAAAGCCAAAGCCCTGGGGGCCAAATACGTGATGTGTGCCTGGGTACCGCATGAAGATGATTTTGACATCGAAGATGCAAAGCGTGCTGTGGCGGTCTTTAATAAGGGAGGCAAGGTGCTTGCCGACAACGGCATCACCTTTTGTTACCATCCCCATGGGTACGAATTTGCCGAGTACGGTGATGCTCGACTCATGGACTACATTCTAGAGCATACCAACCCAGAGCATGTTTCTTATGAGATGGATGTTTTTTGGTGCTACCATGGCGGAGGAGATCCCGTGAGCTATCTAAATAAGTATCCTGATCGCTGGAAAATGCTCCACCTTAAGGATATGAAAGCCGGTACACCCAGAAACACCACGGGGAACGCCGATGATGAGAGCAATGTGCCGCTGGGTACGGGTGTGATCGACATTGAAGGGATCATGAAGACATCGCGTAAGATCGGGATCGTATATTATTTCATTGAAGATGAAAGCAGTGAGGTCATGTCCCAGGTTCCTGAGAGCGTCGCGTATCTTCGCAGCCTTAAGTTCTGACCATGGATCGAAGGGATTTTGTCAGGCAGAGCAGTACTGCGGTCGCATCGGTGGCCCTTTCGGGTGTGGCCATGGGGCAGAGCCCTCCCGCCGTTAATCCCTTGCCGAAATGGCGAGGATTCAACCTGTTGGACTTTTTTTCACCTAATCCGCAGAATCAACGAGATCCAACGCGGCCGGAATTTTTCAAATGGATGGTGGACTGGGGATTTGACTTTGTTCGGATTCCGATGGCCTATCCGAGTTACATCAAGTTTGATCGCACAAAGTCCCTCGAGGCCAAACGTGCATGCAAAATGGACAAGAGGGCTGTTGAGCGGGTGGACCTCCTGATCGAACGGGCCAATCAAGTAGGTCTGCACGTGAGCCTCAATCTGCATCGAGCTCCTGGGTTTTGTGTCAATGCAGGATTTACAGAGCCGTATAATCTTTGGTATGACGAGGAAGCCATGGAGGATTTTTGTCGACACTGGAAATTCTGGGCAAAGCGGTACCGCTCTAAGTCTCGACAAGAACTCAGCTTTGACCTCCTTAATGAACCTTGTCTGCGGGAGGACATGAACGACCAGCACAGCAAGCGAAGTGCCGTGCCGGGTCCTAAGTACAGAGCGATGGTGCTGAATGCTATGGAAGTCATTTTACGCTACAACAAGGACCGGATCATAATGGCCGATGGCAACAATGTGGGCAGTGAAGTCATTCCGGAAATTACCGACTTGGACATTGGCCAGAGTTGCCGGGGATACCATCCCGGGATCATCTCTCATTTTCGTGCACCCTGGGCGGTTAAGGATCCAGACAGTCAGCCTGTGCCTTCGTGGCCTGGACAGATTGGAGGGCGTACGTTAAATCGCCAAATGCTGGAAGAATTCTATGCCCCATGGATTGCACTTACCCAACAGGGTATTGGGGTCCACTGTGGAGAATGCGGATGCTACAACAAGACGCCTCATGACGTGTTCTTAGCTTGGTTTGCCGATGTGTTGGACGTGTTGGGATCCAACGGAATAGGATTCGCACTTTGGGAATTTAGGGGCAGCTTTGGAATATTGAATTCAGGCCGAAAAGATGTAGACTATGAAGATTGGTATGGGTACAAACTGGATCGTAAGCTGCTGCAGTTACTGCAGGCAGCGGTATAGTAGGGTGATTGCTCCTGGCAGTTTCTTACTTATTTGGAGCATGATTATGGTATCGTGTAGTTTGCCACAAGGGGGCACGTCCTCGGCACGAGAATTGGATACCTCCGATATGACTGAATTGATACAGTTGTTGCAAACCACTCCCGGGTTGCAAGTAACCAATGTAGGGGGCGAACCTCAGATTCTAATTAGAGGCTCACGTACTTTGCAAGGAGACAACAGGCCTCTCTATGTCTTGGATGGCGTACCTATCGGTAGAAGTTATGACGAAGCCAATGCGGCGATTGACTTGCCACGCGTACAGTCTGTGCGAGTCATTTCTCCGGCAAATGCAACCCGCTACGGAGTGCGAGGTCAGAATGGCGTGATCGAAATCAATACCAAGAGCTAGTGCTGTTTACGGCGCAGTAACCAAGTATCCTGCGCCAGGCCCCAACTTTCGACTTTGCCCGGCAGGTGCTCTATGACATCAAAGTAGGGACGGGCATATGACTCAAAGGCATCAGGTGGTTGGAAAGCACTGCATGTCCGATGCCCTTCCTGATCCAACGTACGTACAACGATGATTCCCTGATCAAATAAGGTGCGCTCGCCCTCAGTGAGTTTTTGACGAAAAACCTCTCCGTGGGTGGTCAACAGGAGAATGCCTCCGGGGCACAGCACCCGATGAAGCTCTTGTAACCAGGCGCGGTGATTTTCTAAGGAGAGGTGGGTAAAGATGGAGATGCCAAACACCATATCAAACTGCTGGCTTTTGTAGGATGTGGGAGGCTGGACCTTATTCTGACGGAATGAGATGGAGGGAATGTGGGCTTGGCACCAGGATATGGTGTCGGCATTATAGTCTGTACCATGGATGGTGGCCTGAGGCAAAAACTCAGACAGATGTCTCGTGACCCGAGCTGGACCACAGCCCCAGTCGAGGATGGTGGCTTCTGCCAACTCAGCATGCCTGGACGCCAATTCCAATACCCACGATGCGGTTTTACGCCCTTGATGATAGTAGGAGGGGTAGTCGATCTTGTAGGCCTCATAAAGCATGTAGGGAGGAGGAAGGACCAGGTCAGGGTGCTTATGAATAAAGGCCCGATTGCGCTTTCTAAGCCGCCACTTGGTCCAGTGAAATCGCACCAGATCGAGACTCCTTGCACCAATGATCTTCGTTCCCCATGACTTTATATGCGCTCTCATCAAGCGTGAATTTATTAATTCCCTATTTTCCACACTCAAGCATGGACCATGACTCGAATACTGCGCAACATCCTCGCCACAGCTGCATTGATATCATTATGGTATTGTTCCTCTGATCTTGTCCCGCATGAGCCCAAGATCGTCGAATTGGACCCTGCAGACGTAGCGGAGCAAGCAGAACGAATAAGAAAGGAAGTACCCGTTGAGTTGGTAGAGGGTTTATCATTGGACCTTTGGGCTCCGGATGCACTTGTGCAGGATCCAATCGCCATCAGCGTGGATGAAACCGGTCGCATATATTATACACAGGGAAATCGGTTGGAGAGTTCTGAGTTTGACATTCGAGGCCATCGCGATTGGATGACAGCATCCATCAGCTTTGAGTCAGTCGAGGATCGAAGAGCATTTTTGCGCAAGACTTTTGCCGAGCCGAATGAGCAAGGAGAACGATTCCTAAAAGACCTCAACGAGGACGGACTTTTGGATTGGCGCGATCTCACGGTAGAGAAAGAAGAAATTTGGATCATTGAAGATGGTACGGGTTCGGGCAAAGCCAACAAGACCAGTCTGTATACGGAGGGATTTAATGAGGAGATTAGCGATCTGGCCAATGGCATAGAATACGCCGATGGCGAGGTCTTCTTGGCAGTGGGGCCGGACCTGTGGCGCTTAAGAGACAAGAATGGTGATGATATTGCTGACGAAAAAACGTCCATCAGTCACGGTTTTGCTGTGCACATAGGTTTCGGAGCACACGGCATGTCTGGAGTAAAAATTGGCCCCCAGGGTCGCGTTTGGTGGGGCATCGGAGATATTGGGATGAATGTCGTGGACCAGGATGGCAAACGCTGGAAATATCCCAATCAGGGCGTCATTGTGCGCAGCGAGCGAGACGGCAGCAATTTTGAGGTGTACGCTGCCGGACTCCGCAATACCCACGAGTTTGCCTTCGATAAATATGGCAACCTGATCAGCGAAGACAATGATGGCGATCATCGTGGAGAACGAGAACGATTGGTTTATCTCATCAACGGCAGCGAGACCGGATGGCGCATTAACTGGCAGTTTGGCAAGTACACCGACCCCAAGAACAATGGCTATAAAGTATGGATGGATGAAGGGATGAATGTGCCTCGATGGGAGGGTCAGGCGGCCTATATTTTGCCCTGTATCCAGAACTATGTCAACGGTCCTACTGGACTGGTATACAATCCAGGAACGGCGCTGAGCCCTCGTTGGTATGATCATTTCTTTGTAGCAGAATTCAGAGGATCTCCTGCCAATTCTCCGGTGCATGCCTTTAAGTTGCGGCCCGATGGAGCAGGGTTTGCCTTGGACACGACTCAGATTGTTGCTAAGGGATTATTGCCCACCGGCATGGATTTTGGTCCGGATGGAGCCTTGTACTTTGCGGACTGGATCGACGGCTGGGGAGTTAAGAACGAAGGCAGAATTTGGAAGTTGGACGATCCATTACAAGCAGAGAAAACGCTCCGGAAAGAGACCGAGCAACTGCTAGAGGCCAAGTTTTCCACGAAACCGCCTGCTGAGCTTCTGACACTCCTAGGCCATCAGGACATGCGCATTCGCCGTAAAGCTCAGTTTGCCCTGGTAGAAGGAGGTGATGCCCACGTGGAGGCCCTTGCACAAACCGCTCAAGAGTCCACAGATCAACTTCAACGCATT
>JAHQVP010000113.1 GCA_019634275.1 Saprospiraceae bacterium | reverse complement strand
ATCAAAATCCACGGCTTCAAAACAGAAGTTGTAGAGGCCATCCGGAAGACCCCCTAACTCGAGATACTCCTGCTTGGTGATGCCAGAAAAGACCAGATTGTTTAGGTCCAAATACGGGGCAAGGTCCGCACTAATCAATTGCTTAGGCACAGCATATCCTAGTGATATCGGACTAAAAATGGCATTAGGATTGGTTTGGATGAGTATTCCGGGACCTTCAATCGTAAGTCTCAGCCTAGTCTGGTAGGAGACTTCGTTGGCATCGTTTAAGATCATGGTGACCGCCAACTTGTTGAATCCTGGTGCCACCATATCTGAGAGCAAGCCTGAATGGGGAGGTGCAACCTGGGTGACCACATTGATGGGATAGGCCTTCTGTGCCGTCAAGGCCTGACAAAACAGGAGGCAGAATGCCACTAAGTAGGTTAATCTACTGTTCATCAGCTTCGATTTCTGGCTTAGTTTTGAATATCCGTGCTTGTGTGGCAAAGCGATACGTGTACCTGATATCTCCATAGATTTCCGAAAAGGAGGGGCTATCGTTGATGGTACCCGACCGCCGGAGAATATTGAGCGAAGCAGAGAGTCCCTGATTGTGGGGAAGCTGCAAAGCACCGTTCATCCCGATTGCCCAAACATTATCAGCTGCCGATTGATTCATGCGCACATTGCTCTGGGTAATTCTCAAGGAGACGTCAAGTCGATCTTCCATGATCACTTTTCCGAGAGATGCTGTAGTGGATAGCGTGCGTGTTTTGATCTCTCCAAAATCACTCTGGTTAAGGCCCAACGATCCGGTAAAATTTAATTTTGGCAGGTCCCATTTTTGATTGTAGGAAGCAAGAGCATTGTAAAAATTAGACTTGGCATCCTCCAGGACTTCGTCGTTTTCTATGCTGTTGGCCGATTGGGTATTAAACATGAAGGATACCGAAGCTGGGTTAAATTCTTGCCGAAGCAAATAGGTTGAGCTGATATTGAAGGATTTGGTAACCTGGGCGAGGAAAATAGAATCAATGGGACTCAGGGGATCATCTTGTGCTCGTAGCTTGGTGGTGTTCTCAAAATTGGAGTACGAAGTATTGAGGAACAGCTTTTCGGTGGGAGCATAGGATAGATTGATGGCTGCAATTACTCGATCGCTAGACGTACGTTCTTCGTCATCAAGATTGGATCGCTGAATGCCTCCATTAAAGCCCAAAGACACCTTATTCTGAAATAGCTGGGTGCTGACCTGACCCGTTATGTTTTGGATGTCGCTGTTGAAAAAGAGTGCTCCAAGCGTCTTAAACCCTCTGTCGATACGCTCATACCCAAGCCTCAGATTATAGAGTTTGGCCCGATAGTTCACCCCTATGTTGGCAGCATTACCAAAGACGGCGGATTCATTTGGTGTAAATATCCCCAGGATTGAGTGCTGCACACCGCTAAATCCAATTGTCGTTTCGTCTAATCGTCGATCTTGATTGAGAGCACTTCTTGCAAAGTCAAAGTCAATCAGAATTTTCTGCATGAGGGTTTTAGTCCCTTTCAACCCAATCACTACGTTCTCCGCAGGGAGCACATCGGCCACAGTAGGAGTCGGTATAGATGAGGGGTCATCCTGAGCGCCGAACAAGATCAAATCTATGGAGAAGTCACGATCACCATACCCAAGCTTAAGTCCCCAACCTTTCCGCTGGTATCCCGGATCCAACATCTGCCTGCTATTTAGGTCTTCTGCAACTGCGCGACGCAGTCTTCCCATCATGGCAGAAACGCGCCACTTCTTGGGTTTCAATTCAAATCCTACCCCGGTGAAATTGATATTAGACAAGGTATATCGCGAAAAAAGGAGATTGCGGTCTCCCAGATGCAATGTGGCCCATTTATAGGTCGGACTGATGCCCATGAACGTGTATGCTGGAAGATTAAACTGTTGATTTCCATCAGAAAAATTAAGCGCAAAGGGGGCATTTACACCGAGGAAGTCAAAGGATGTGTTCATGTTGATCAACCACTGAAACTTATCGCGACGGGGGCTGATGCCCGAAGAAGTGTATAAATTGTTAGTGATGGAGATGCCACCCGTGACGCCCAGCGTCTGTGCGCGTATCCTTCGCAACTGCTCGTAGGATTGGGCCACGTCCTGAGCCCAGATCGAGCTGCCAACACAAAGGAAAATAGAAGCGAGGATCGAGTACTTCACGGATTGATTGTGTTTTGACATAATGTCGTCCAACAAATCAAATGCTTCCTGCGGACTGACAAGTGGACCGATGTTACAAATAGGCGGATTCTTGTTCCCCCATTGGCATCACCATGAACCACCTGAAAGCCGCGCGCATTTGGTTTTTGGCGCTTGGATTTGAGTGTTTCTATCCAAAAGGTATGGGTTTGGTCGGTGATCCTACGCCAGATCCTTACCAACAGCAGTAATATTTTCCGAATGGAATATTCTCTTTCCCAGCGGAGAGCACTGGAGTTTAAATCAGGTCTACTTTCCCGATAAAAGACTCCCAATAGCTTCTTCCTACCGGGATAGTATGTTGCTGAATCACCACGCAGCCGGTCTCAATGCTGTCGATCTTCTCGAGGTTGATGATGTAAGATCGGTGTACGCGCATGAGGGCTTTTGCTTTCAGACGACTTTCAAGGGTACTAAGCGAAGAGGACAAAACAAAGGTTCGTTCCGGCGTAACGATCTGACTATACGCTCGATTTGCCTTGATGTACAGAATGTCTCCTAAATGCACTTTGACCATGCGATTCTGCACCCTTACAAAGATCCGATCCTTCAGCAGGAATTGATCTTGATCCATCTCTTCCGAATCGAGAATGTGCTCAACTAGCAATTCAAAATTGCGGGTTATCGCCTTCTTCTTGAAGGGCTTTTCAATGAACGCAAAGGGCTTAGTTGCCTTGGCCAATTCAAACGTTCGATCATCCGTATTGGCAGTAATGTAGATTAACGGAATATTGAAGTCTTCTGCTATTTGACGAGCGATCGTGATGCCATCCAATGGTCCTCTCAGCATGATGTCCATAAGGACAATGTCTACATGGTTATTGGACAAGAAGGGCAGGACCTCTGTGCCATCCATCAAAATATTTACCACCTCACAACCCAGTTCTTCCACATAGTGCGAAAGGTCTCGAGCGATGATAATTTCATCTTCTACAATGAGGACTTTGATGGTTTTCATGAGCTAAGCAGCCTGCATGTTTGATGTTATTGGAAATCTTAATTGCGTACGAAATCCTTCACCCGCTTCCTGGGTAACGCGTCCCTTTAATTGAGTGGTCAACATCTCGACAAGTTCGCTGCCAAAGCCAGAACTCATCTTAGGATCAATAATGGCCGCTTTCCCATCACCGTTATCACCTACGTCCAGTACCATCTCATCTCCTTCTTGCTGCAGGCTGATGTCAATCACGCCATGTTTCTTTCGTCCAAAGGCGTACTTAAGCGAATTGGTCATTAGTTCATTGATGATCAGGCCAACGGGAATCGCATAGTCTACATCCAATTCCAATGGGTTCATCTCAATCTGTACATCAATTTCGTCCTCTTTGGAATAGGCTTCCAGCAGGTGATCGGCCAAAGTCTCCAGGTAGCTTTTCATTTCGATGACAGCCAGGTTTTTACCTCGATATAGTTTTTGATGAATCAGCGACATGGACTGGACTCGCGATTGGCTCTTGCGGATCACTTCTTGCAGTGCATCATCCGTAAGGCTTCTCGACTGCATGTTTAGCAAGCTGGAAATGACTTGCAAATTGTTTTTAACCCGATGATGGATTTCCTTCAAAAGCAGTTCGTTTTCTTCATTCTTCCGCTCCAGCAGTGAGGTCATTCTGCGACTCCGTTGGTAGTAGAAATATAGGGTTGCCAGGAAGAGCAGTAACATTGCGATCAGCCCCATGCCCAGTCTCTGGATTCTGTTCTTTTGACTGATGGTTTGCGCCTGGGCGTCCAGTGCCTGGTCTTTTTTACCCGTTTCGTACTTAATCAAATTTTCTGATTCCAGGTTTCGAATCTTGTCTGCCAGCATGGTATCAGAAACCTGGTGCTCTAAGTTTTTCGATGCGAATGCCTTGTCATAGTACCCCAGTTGAAAATAGCAATCGGCTAGCTGATTGTAGTAAACTTCCATTTTAGGCTGGGTGTTCTGACCCAAATCCGTGTAACCCTGAACAGCAGCCTCCATATGCGGCAAGGCGTTGCGGTAGTCTCCGTCATTATAGTAGGCCTGGCCTATTCCGATCCGATAGGTCTGAGCGGCGGGCCTTTCTTCTCCAATCTTGGCTTTTACCAATCGATAAGCAGCAGCGTTGTCCTCAACGGCTGCTGGATAGTTCTCCAAAGCCGAGAAGGCATCTCCCCGATAAGCATGCGCACGGGCCAACATAAAGGTGTCGTTTATCGCATGCCGTTGGATAAGTTCAATGCTTTTATTGCCAGCATCGACCGCTCGCTCATATTCATTTGCTTGAAGAAATGCCTCTATGAGTATCCGCCAGGAGAATGCTGTGGTATACTGATCTCCCGCCTCCTCTGCAAATTGGACCGCCTGCAATCCATAGCGTATGGCCGCATCGGATTCTTCCTGAGCGAGTTGGACGCTGCACATCTTGCTGTATGCACTGCCCAGCCCTTTCGTGTCTCCCAGCTCTTCGTACGTTTTAATTGCGGTCAGAATCAATTCTTCGGACCGAAACATCTCGTTCTCTTCTACATATTCAAACGCCAGTTCTGATTGAGCTGCGGCCAAAGTACTTCTATCCCCAGCACGCTGCAGGAAAACCAGTGCCTTCTCCCCATGGTAATAGATGGAGTCGTTAATAAATGGGACATGATAAGCGTGCCATCTCATGAGCCAGAGATGAGCCTCTCCCATCTTTTGTTCGTCACCCGCGACATAGGCCTTATGCAGCGTCTTCAGTGCGACCAAATGAAACGGGCTCGGATTTTCCTCATAATTGGATGCCATCCACAAAAGAGCCGAGTCTAATGTCATTTGCTCCGCCTCGCTTTGACTGTGTGCCAAAGGAGTGGATAAAAAAAGCGCTAAGCAAACTCGGAATATGTGTTTTACCATAGATCTATTAGAGGCACAATTGAGCTGCCATAAAGTTCTGCAAAAGCTAGAGTTTTCCCATGACAATATCATGGTCTCTGTGTTGCGCCCAAAACAAAAGGTGATCACAACTGTCGGTTAACTTTGACAGTAGAGTAGTTGTCCTCCCCAGTAGTGCGTCGATGCTCAGCATGATCAATCTTGAGAGCATCCCTCCATTACATGTGGGCAAGTTTGCAACTCCAAAGATGATCTTAGAGCGGATTGGCTCACGCCGATCCGGGAGGGGTGGGCGTCAAACTTGAGATGTTCCTCATTGCATTCGGTACTTTTTTGTGCTCACACAGTCGCTCAAGCTAGCTTCGCTCCCTTTGCTGGCCAATGGATTAGGCCGAGCGGATTGGCTCACACCGATCCGGGAGGGGTGGGCCGGTCAAACTTGAGATGTTCCCTCATTGCATTCGGTACTTTTTTGTGCTCGCAGAGTCGCTCAAGCTGGATTGGCTCCCTTT
>JAHQVP010000112.1 GCA_019634275.1 Saprospiraceae bacterium | reverse complement strand
GTATGTGCTTGGCTAGCTCAGTTGGTTGTTCGTCTTCATTGGCGTTGACAAAACCCACAAAAGCGTAGCCCAGGCTCTTGCGCAAGCCGATCATCTCTTGATAGAGCGAAAGTGCCCGATCATTGGCCCCCACAATGAGTGTCGGAAATGTGATCAATCCACGAGCGAGTCTGTTACTTGCTCGTGTCAACAGTACGGCTCGCGAAAATGCAGTAAGGAAAAAATGCAAAAGGAATAGAACGACAAAAGACTGAATGTAGTCATTGTAGTCGGTCACGACATCGTCTAGGATTAACGTAAAGAAAAGAAACAATACGCCCAGCAAACTCAACCAAAAGGTACCGGTAAGGGTACGAATGCGAGATTTACGATAGAGGTCTTGATATTCGTCAAAGATGGAGTAGAGGAGGATCCACCCGACGGGTATAAGGATGATGCCGATGAAAAAATTACGATCCAGAATGGCATCCCAGGAAAAAATTTCATTTTCACTAAACTTCCGGTAGGCGAAAAAAGCTGCCCAAGCGAGAGAAGCCATCAAAAAATCCATGAACCCGTAAAGAAGAAGATCGGTTAGGCGCCGAGATTTCACGGGGCGAAATGTACTAATTTTATATTGTCAAGCTGAATGTCTTGTGTGGGAATCGTCAGGCTCGAATCGTACAAGGCACGAATGGCAATGCGAAGTCCTGCGGGACTGCCTTGGCGAAGGATTTCACTTAAATTGAGATATACCTTTTGCCACTCGGACTGGGCACGAAGCTGCAGCAGATAGGTAGGGTTAAGCGACTGCGCCTCCCCAATGGCTACGCCAATCTGCCACTCGACATCTGCCCGATAGTCGAACTCAAGGTAAACGGGTCGCCCACCACCTGGAATGGCTGGGGTGAGGTAGTCACTGGCCACCTCAAGAGAAGGAGCGTCTTGTCGCAGCGAGATCAATCCCGAGGATCCATCCAAAGGGTTAAGATTGGTGCGAGTCATTGTGGTCGCCGGATCTTGATCGAGATCTACCGTAAAGCGATGCCCACTTTCAAACTGCTCAATCATGGGAAAGGTCACATTGTCTAAATAGACGTAAGAGGGAGAAACTATCTGATGATCAGACTGATCCAATGTTATGGGGGTAGTGAAGCGTCGTAAAAATGGATAGATCGCGAGATCAGATCCCAGGGCATTTTGTCTTATTCCTGGAAAAACTTCTAAAGTGACCGTACCCATGCCCAGTAAGGGGAGACGAGCAGGGGCATGATGGGCACCTATGAAAGCACTGTCGGCGTAGATCCAGGCTTCTGTGATGCCGTGGGTGCTGCCGCCTTGTTGGGTGTTGGCGATTAAGGAGGCGGGCGTGACTTGAATGTAAGTGGGAATATCAGCCTCCAGGGATTTTCCGCAGGAGAGCCAAGCTATGGCTAAAAGTGTTGCCAAAAGAGAGCGCATCTCTATTCCCTTAGTTGTTCGATGATCATGGAGTCAATCTCGTGTGCAAGCTGCAGTGCCAGATATCCTTCCTGCAGCCCGACCGCAGGGGGCTTGCGAAGCAAGATGCTTTCTGCAAATTGCTCGAGTTCCGTTTGGATAGCATTGATGACAGGAGTTTCGGGAGAATGGATGTGGATATGGCGTTGACCCTGCGGTCCATCGAGTGTCAGCACCGTCTCCTCGGGATCAAGAGCGTCAGGATCTTCTGTGAGTTGAATAATCTGTGCGGAGCGGTCTAAGAAGTCCAGTGCTACATAGGCGTCGGATTGGAAAATGCGCATTTTACGCATGCTCTTCAGCGAAACTCTGCTGGCGGTTACGTTGGCTACGCATCCGTTGGACCATTCAATTCTGGCATTGGCGATGTCACAAGTTTCACTGATGATGGCCACGCCATTGGCCTTGATGTTGGTGATTTCTCCTTTGACCAGACTCAATAGGATGTCCAGGTCATGAATCATGAGGTCAAGGACCACGGACACATCGGTTCCTCGGGGATTGAAGGTGGCCAATCGATGCACCTCCAAAAAGCGAGGTTCCAGATGGATGTCCTCAATCGACAGCATGGCTGGGTTGAACCGTTCGACATGTCCCACCTGCACCACGGTTGCTGCCTCATTTTGCAATGCAAGGAGTGCAGCTGCTTCAGCCGGTGTGCTGGTCACTGGTTTTTCGATGAAAACATGTTTGCCTGCCTTAAGAGCTGAAGAGGCAAGGGCTGCATGAGCGGAAGTGGGCGCAACAATGTCTACCGCATCTACTTTTTCGAGGAGCTCATTCACGGAATGGGCTACCAAAGACGCAGGAATATCCTTTAGCGCCTCCGGATCAGGGTCGTACACTGCGGTGAGCGACAAGGACTCTATCTGATCAATGCACTTCCGGTGAATTTTCCCTAAATGACCCACCCCCAATAAACCGATTTGAATGCTCATATGATGTTAGCGATAAAACATTAGGACAGATCCGGCAATGATGATCAACACCAGTAAAATGGATGCCATGGTGATGGATAAACGTACATAACGCAAGAAATCCGTGATGTCTTTGCTATGATCCGGATATTTCGAGAGTACCTCGTCTTCTAGTCGTTTTGGGTCAAATGCATGGCCAAAGGTAAATTGGACTCCATTTCTTCGTAGCCGCTGATAGATGCCTAGTACTTTGACTCTAAAGAAAAAATTGATCAACAATAGGGCCACGAAGAGGCCAATGACGAGATATATGGTATTCCTATAGAAAGACTCACTCACAGTCACGAAGGTATCAAACTGCCGCCTTTGATGGACTGGTCAGTTTTTCCTTGAGATAAGGAGCGGTGGGAGAAAGTGGAACCTTGAGAAGCCCATCAGGGTCACCTTGGTATAGGAGTTTGCCACCATCTCGACCGCCACCTGGTCCAAGCTCTACGAGCCAATCTGCTGATTTGATCACTTCCAGATTGTGCTCGACGATCACCACGGTGTGCCCGTTTTCTACCAGGGCATTCAGCGCTGACATCAATTTGTTAATGTCATGAAAATGCAGTCCGGTAGTGGGTTCGTCAAAAATGAATAAAATGTGTTGGTCATCATTCTTTTGGGACAGAAAGGACGCCAATTTGACTCGCTGTGCTTCACCACCCGAAAGCGTGCTTGAAGACTGGCCAAGTTTTACGTAGCCAAGGCCCACATCCAGAAGTGGCTGAATGCGATCGACGACGTCCTTTTGTTTTACAAAAAAGTCAATGGCTTCTTCGATGGTCAGTTCCAAGATGTCGTAAATGTTCTTGCCTTCATAGTGCACTTCAAGGATGTCCCTCTTAAACTTCTTGCCCTTACAATCTTCACATTGCAAGCGTACGTCCGCCAAGAACTGCATTTCGACTACTGTCTCTCCATCCCCTTTGCAATTTTCACAGCGTCCGGCATCAACGTTGAATGAAAAATGTTTAGGCTGATAACCTCGGATCTTGCTAAGAGGTTGGTTGGCCAATAGCTTGCGAATGCTGTCGTAGGCCTTGACGTATGTGACTGGATTGCTTCGCGAGGATTTGCCAATCGGTTTTTGAGAAATCAACTCAATCGAGGTGATCATGTGGAGCTCTCCTTCGATGGCTTCGAATCGTCCCATGCTGCCTCGCGTGGGCTCATCTAACTCCCGTTTCATGGCCTGGTACAAGATGTCGTGTACCAATGTGCTTTTTCCGGATCCAGAAACTCCAGACACCACATTGAGGGAATTAAGTTGAAAGGACACGGTGATGTTGTCTAGGTTGTTGGACTGTGCTCCTCGAATCAAGATCTGATTTGCTCGTTTGCGACGGATGGTAGGAATGGGGATCACTTTTCTATCGTACAAATAATCGCTGGTGAGCGATCCGTCCACCCCTTTGATTTTGTCGGACTTTCCAGCAAAAATGACTTCTCCTCCATGGCGACCGGCATGAGGTCCCATGTCCACCAAGAAATCTGCGCTACGGATTACATCTTCCTCATGTTCGACGACCACCACGGTATTTCCCAGGTCCCGCAAGTTGCGCAGCACGTTGATCAGCTTGAGGGTGTCTCGAGGGTGTAGTCCGATGCTTGGTTCATCTAGAATGTAAAGCGAGTCGGTCAGGTTGCTGCCAATGGATTTAATCAGATTGATGCGCTGAGTCTCCCCACCACTAAGTGACCCGGATAGTCGATCGAGGTGCAGGTACTGCAGGCCCAAAGAACAGAGGTTTTCTAAGCGGGTGACTATTTCGGTAATAATGCGCTCTGCGATTTGCTGATCATGATCGCTCAACGAGAGGGATTGGAAGAATTCCAGAAGATCATCCAGCGGTTTGTTGATCAGATCGGCGATGGCGAGGCCTCCAATTTTGACGTAGTTGGTCTCTTCCCGTAGTCTGCTGCCCTTGCAGACGTTGCAAGTAGTGCGGCCCCGATAGCGAGCGAGCATCACGCGATTTTGAATCTTATATGACTTTTCCTCCAGTCTCTCAAAGTAGGTGTTAATGCCATGGAAATAGTCATTCCCGTCCCAGAGCAAGTCTTTTTGGTCTTGGCTGAGATCTTGGTACGCCCGATGCACAGGGAAATCAAAGTGGTGAGCAGAAGTCAAAAGGTCTTGCAAATACACCCGGGATTTTTCGCCTCGCCAGCATTGAATGGCCTCTTCGTAAACAGATTTCGTGGAATCAGGGATGACCTTGTTTTGGTCGATGCCCATGATTCGGCCAAAGCCCTCGCATCGAGGACACGCTCCATATGGATTGTTGTAGTTAAACAGATGAGGACTCGGTTCTAGAAAAGTGATGCCATCGAGCTCAAATCGGTTGTTAAAGTCTAGCGTATGCTTTTCGAAGTTAATGAAGCATTCTCCTCCTCCCTCGGAGAATGCCACCTGAACCGAATCGGCTATGCGTTGCTTGTTCTCCGTATTATCTGCCTTGGTTACAAAGCGGTCGACAAGAAGCGTAGCTGTTCCTGGCTTCAACTTTCCCACTTTTTGTTTGATCCACTTCGGATTGCTTTCGATCAGATCTTCGATATCCAGCAATTCTCCCTTATAGCGAATACGCGAGAAGCCTTTTTGCAATAAGATTTGAATACTCTGCAGGATAGTGCGATCTGGATAACCCGGATGAAAAGGTGCTGTCAGGATTACCCTTGATCCCTCCTCTGCCGTCATGATGGCATCCACTACATCAGAGACTTGATGCTTTTTTACCTCCTGCCCCGATACCGGGGAATAGGTTTTGCCAATGCGTGCGTAGAGGAGTCTTAGGTAGTCATATATTTCTGTGAGTGACCCAACAGTACTCCGGGCATTGGAGGTTGCGACTTTCTGTTCAATGGCGATGGCCGGGCAAATGCCTTTGATGAAGTCTACATCTGGCTTTTTCATCCGATTGAGAAATTGCCGGGCATACGCCGACAGGCTCTCCACATAGCGTCGCTGACCCTCCGCATAAAGGGTATCTATGGTGATGGAAGATTTTCCAGACCCGGACACTCCCGTCACCACGACCAATTGATTCTTAGGAATATCCAAGTCAATGTTCTTGAGGTTGTTGGCCCTGGCTCCTTTTATAGTGATGAACTTTTGTTCAGATTTAGGCATAGTCGTTATAACTGATTGACAGACTGAAGAGTTTAATCTGCAAAAATGTTAAATACATTTCGATAAGAAAAAGTTGGTCTGATTCTTGTTCTTTCGGTAGCTGAACTCTATTTTCGCCTTGTTCTTGAAAAATTCGGTTAAAAACTGTTAACAAACAGGTAACGAATCGGATCTTTAGAGAACATTTGATAGATTACAACTTCTTAAATCAACTAGGTTCTTATAGGATATAAACTTCTACACGACATTTATTTATTCACTTAGTTAAGCTGTCGCTGTATGCAAGTTACTTCATTGTCCGATCAGGAACTTATTTCAAGTTACTTAGACGGAAACGAGCGAGCCTTTGAGGAATTACTCAATCGTCATCGCAACAAAATCTACACATCCATCTACCTCTTTGTCAAGGATCAAAGTCAGGCAGAGGATATCTTTCAAGAGGTCTTTATTAAGATCATCAAGACGTTGAGAAGCGGAAAATACAACCATGAAGGCAAATTTGTCCAGTGGGCAATGCGTATTGCCTATAACATGTGTGTAGATCAGTTTCGTCGAAAGAAACGTCGTCCGAAGGTATCACCAACGGAAACCTTTGACATTTTCGATGTGCTCGAGATTTCAGACGACAACATGGAGACGACCATGATCAAGAGTCAAACTCATGATAAAGTACGCCAGTTGGTGGACATGTTGCCTCCGGAGCAACGTGAGGTGGTGATACTTCGACATTATGCCGATATGAGCTTTAAGGAGATCTCTCAACTGACGCGTGTGAGCATCAATACCGCGTTAGGTCGTATGCGCTATGCATTGATCAACATTCGTAAGATGGTTGAGGAGAAGGAAGTCATTCTCCAGTAAGATCCTAAACACATATATAAGCGACGGGAAGCCGGACCACTTCGTCCCGGCTTGGCCGACTAAGATTAGGCTGCAGCTGACGCTGTGGCCTTTTTTTATTTGGGCGCGCTTAAGTTTTTGGTTAGTCAGAGCGATATACTCGATTGAGAAATTGAAGAATCAACAAGGCTATCATATAGAATTTATGTCCAATATTGACATGTATGGACATTGAATGTATTTTTGAGCCAAAGGAAATTGAGGAAAATGAACATTAGTTTCACTGATAAGCAGGAGAAATATATCGCATCCCAGCTTGATTCGGGAGATTTTAAGAATGCGAGCGAAGTAGTGAGGGATGCACTCAGGCTCCATGAGATTTATCGTCACCGTGTCATTGAGGAGCTCAGGACGGAGATTGCTAAGGGCTGGGATGGTCCAGCAAGCCTACGTACCCCTTCACAGATAGCCCAGGAGAAGTCCAAATCTGCGCAGTCATAGATATTTATGATCGAGCTCTCACAAGAAGCTGATCGTGATCTGGAGAACATCTTTGATTATACCCTTGAGCAGCACGGTGCAAGTCAGGCCATCACATATGTATCTTCTTTCGATCGACCCTTAGTAGAATTATCGGAGAATCCTTTACTGGGTCGAGACCGCCCTGAAATACGGGCAGGACTTCGTAGTCTAAGCCACCGACATCATATCATTTTCTATCGCCAGGTTGAGAATGGGAAGGTCCGCATATTGAGAATTCTTCATGGAGCGCGGGACTTGCCCCGCAATTTTGAGGTTCCATAAAATCGGTGAAGCCTGCTAGGCGTACCCGCTGCTTACATCTGAGCTTCTTTTCCAATTCGGCCTATTTTATCACCTGAATCCTTGGATTGATGGGGTAGATCCACTCCACTCCGCGCTCGGTCACAATCGCGTCGTCTTCGAGCGGAATACGTAACTTTTTATTGGCCCATTCGGGTACCTTGGTGTATGCGAAAAGCTCTATGGAAAGCAGATTGGTTGGCTTTATCTCGAAATCCAACCGTTTGGGGTTAAAAAAGGCAATGGATGGACCTACGCCATGCCCCCAATTGCCCACCGAATGGCAACCGATGATCACATCGGTTTCATCCAAATCCGTATACTGGTTGAATCCTTTCATCTTATTGAAACCGGCTGCGGTCAGTGCCTCATAGACAGCGGTCTCTGCTTCACGTGCTGTGACACCTGGCTTAATCGTCTGTTTGATGATGTCTCGCACCTTCACTCCCTGGTCGAATGCCTCCTGTATGCCAGGTGGAACCCGAGTCTCTCCTTCGCGCAACACGTACGCAATGCGTTTCATATCGGTATAGAAGTTCATTAGACCTACTCCGTAGTCGAGCATGATCACATCACC
>JAHQVP010000111.1 GCA_019634275.1 Saprospiraceae bacterium | reverse complement strand
GGCAACCTGACTCCGGACCTCGCGGGAAACTCCTCGATGACAGACGTGAGAGATCGGTTTCTGGAGGCACTATCTTAAGATTGATGTTCGATCCTTCTGACTATATCATCCATGATCTCACCCTGCCTTACGATGAGCGGATTGCAGGGTTCAGCAGTGAGGAGGCGAGAACCGTTGAGGAGCATGGCTGGAATGCCATGTGGTTGAAGATTTATTCACATGCGGGGACGCATATGGATGCTCCGCTTCATTTTGAAGTGGAGCAGACGAGCATTGATGTCATTCCTCCGAATCGCTTTATAGGTCGGGCTTGGGTGGTCGACGTGGAGGTGGCATCCAATGGGCATTTGATCGAGGTCGAGGCCCTCACACCATATGATTCACGCATTGTCGCTGGAGACAATCTTATACTGAGAACGGGGTGGTGTTCAAAGCTGGGTACTGATCAGTATCGTGATCAGCTGCCGCGCATTTCAGAAGAGGTGGCCTATTGGATGGTGGATAAGAAGATCAACATGGTCTTGGTCGAACCTCCCTCGGTGGCTGATGTTAACGACTTACCTGAAGTAACCTTGATTCACCACATTCTGATGCAAGGAGATGTGCTGATCGTAGAAGGGATATGCAATCTCGCCAATATCAAATCAGAATGGGTTACCATCCTGGCCGTGCCTTTGAGCATCAAGGGTTGTGACGGGGCTCCTGCTCGCGTGCTCGCATTCGAATCAAAGAAAGGTACGTCATGAGGATTCCCAGGCGCTACTTGATGGTAGCAGGCATGTTTCTGCTCTCCCTGCTTTTATACATTGATCGCATCTGTATTTCTGTTGCGAAGGATCCCATCGCAGGGGATTTGGGCCTCTCAGATAAAGCCATGGGGTGGGTGCTATCGGCTTTTGCTCTGGGTTACGCTCTGTTCCAGGTGCCTTCTGGCATGCTCGCAGATCGATATGGCCCACGCAGGGTTTTATCGGCCATCGTCACCTTCTGGTCCTTTCTCACCGCAATTACTGGTGCGGCATGGAACTATGCGTCAATCTTGGTTATTCGATTTCTTTTTGGTGCTGGTGAAGCCGGAGCTTTTCCTGGCATGTCTCGCGCCATCTACTCTTGGATACCACTGCGAGAACGCGGAGCTGTGATTGGTCTAAATTTTTCCGGATCTCGATTGGGGGCTGCCTTTGCCCTGCCCGTGGTGGCGCTGCTCATCGAACGTTTAGGATGGAGAACCACCTTTGTTGTTCTTGGTGCGGTGGGAGTAGTATGGGCGGTTGCATGGTGGTGGAGTTTTCGGGATGATCCTGCGGAGATGGAGTCCTTATCAGAGGCGGAAAAGATGATGATTCTGGAAGAGCGACAGCAAACCACAACGGCAGAAGATCGCCTGGACAGGGCTACATGGCTTCGCTCCCAAAACATGTGGATTGCCATCGTTCAGTACTTCTGCAGCAATTTTACTTTCTTCTTTGCTTTGACGTGGCTCTTCCCGCATTTAAAATCCACATATAATTTAGGATCAGTGGAAGCCGGCTGGTATGCGGTTGCTCCATTTATCGCGGGGGCATTTGGCAATTGGATCGCCGGAGGATGGATTGATCGCATTTATGTTGGTGGCAAATGGGATTTATCTCGCCGCCTACCGGCCATGGTCGGATTTGCATTGGCTGCCGTTGGGATGCTCGGCAGTCTCTATATGGATTCGGCACTGGGTGCGGTCGTATTGTTGAGCATTGCCATTTTCGGTGCAGACATGACACTGCCACCTTCATGGTCGTTTTGCGTAGACATCGGCAAGAAGCATTCTGGAGCCATTTCGGGTACCATGAATATGGCGGGCAATATTGGCTCTTTTCTTACGGCATTGGCTTTCCCATATTTGACCGATTGGACGGGCAGTGTTGACTATTTCTTCTACACCGCTGCTGTTCTAAATTTGATTGCCCTGGTATTGTGGACGTTTGCTAAGCCTTCTCGGGGGCTTTAAATTCAGGCTAAGAATAAGCTACAATCATGGGTTCCTTGCGCCCTCTAATGTCTACTCTCTTAAAGCTAGCAGGTTGAACAATAGACGTCGGTAGAAGGTCGTAGACCCCTTTGGACAAAACCATGGTCGAACCAAGTTGTTTGTTGAGTTGCTCGAGCCGTGCTGCAATAATCACCGGATTACCTGTAATGGAATATTGTTTTCTTCCTTCCGTTCCTACATTTCCAGCAACAACATTGCCGGCATGAAGACCGATGCCTACACGCGTGGGAGGGATTTCTTCATTGGCAAGGCGCTGTTCCAGCGTTTCCAGAATGCCGATGCCTGCCCGATATGCAGAAGCACAGCAGTTTTGGAGAGGCTGTGGTACACCGAATACAGCCATGAAGCCGTCTCCCATAATTTGGCTAATGATGCCCCCCTGAGCTTCAATCTCCTCAATCATAAAACCAAAAACTTGATTCTGGTAGCGAATAATTTCTTCAGCGGATCGAGACTCTGCAAATCCTGTAAAGTCGCGAATGTCCAGAAACATGATGCACACAAATTTTCGATCTACCACCGCCTGATCCTGATCGGAGAGCAGGCGATCGGCCACTGCACCAGAAACATGTTGGTTGAGAATGGAGGTGACCCGTTCTTGAGCCTGACGCAACCTCTTTCGTGCAGTCTCCAGACTGAACATGTACGTCACGATGGTGATGAGCGCAATATTGACAATGGGCAGGGTAGTAGAGAAGGTGGGGAAAAACCAGGCGATGTAGCTGAATATTTCGACAAGGCAAATTACGACTACCAATATCAAGCTAAACCGGGGTTGAAGCGATCCAAACAGGGCTGCAAAGAGTACTGCCAGCAAGGCAAGGATCAGTATTGCAGGAAACGCTACTACCTCATGGATAAAGTCCTGATTGACGAGGTTTAGAAATGCGGTGGCGTGAACCTCTACTCCAGGAATGGCATCTGCGCGCGAAGGCACTGTTTTAAGGTCTGATTGACCAGAAGCACCATGTCCAACAAATACGTACTTATCGTTAAAAAACTCCTTAGGGATTTTGCCCTCAATCACTTTATGGAATGAAATAGTCCTAATGGACTCCTGATCTCCCAACCAGTTTAATCGAAATGCCCCATCTCTCCTCACCGGAATGCGCAGATCACCTAAATAGAGATGACGATGATGCAACCTCGCAACAGAATCAGTGATACCAAGTGCATCCAAGGCCATGTACATGGGCATATTTCCGATTAGTTGGCCATTACCTCCATCGATATGCGCAAGTGACACGTAGTAACGGACTACACGATCTGGACCATTAATGAGTAGAATGCTTCCATTGGCTTTGGCCTCTTTGGCCAGTCGTTCGATCGGAAATCGGGGATAGGGTATGTTGGTGAAGGGTACTGGGCCATCGACGCCAAAGAGCTTTAGGTATTCCCAGCTGGGACTTCGAATCAAGGAGGTACTGGTACTGTCGTTGCTGGAGATGCTGAGATAGGCTTTTCCTGACTTTGCCAGGGCTGATTCCAGCAGGGGATCTGTCGACATGGACCTAAGAATACTTGCGGGATCCTCGAAATCCTGCTCTGCCAACATTTCTTTATAAATGTTGCTGAAGGTATCCGGTTCGGAGTAGAGAAAATCAACACCCAAGGCTTTAGGATTGGCATCGGCTAAGAACTCCACAAGCTTGGCATCAAAAGCGCGAGACCACAAACTGCTATGGCCAAGTCGTTCGATGCTTTCGTCATCCATCAGGATGATGACCACCTCTTCCGGCGAAACGACGGGATGTTGCCCACTGTGCTGCCTGGAATAGAAGGCCAGATCCTGAATGTGTGTCTGTAGTGCCTCAATGGGAGGGCGATACATCCGAGAGTCCAGGGCAATGATGCCCAGCACTAAAAGGAAAGCGAGAGCCGCGGCTTGCATGTTGCTTCCCAGCCAGGAAAGCACATCAGATGCAGTCTTTGCTCCCCGCATTTACAGAACCTGCTCTAGGGCGGCAGCGTCTTTGGCCATAGGATCTGATGGATACTCAGAGATAAATTGAGCCAAGGTGGCTTTTGCCATCTTGAGGTTGTTTAACTGGATGTAAGCGTCACTTAGGAGCAACAGTACCGCCGGCTTACGGGCATGGACTGGATTCTGCTTTAACCAACTCTTTGCCATGCCTGCTGCTTGGGTGTACTTACCGCTTTCATATGTACGGTACAAGTCAGCAATATGGACAGGCTGAGGTTGCTTCCAGTATAACTTGTTCGTGTCTCGTACCTCGAGTCTTACCTCAGATCTGCGCACACCGGCCTCTTCGGTAGCAACTGACTGCCTGTCGTTCGTAAGCACTTTGCGAATTCGTGCCAGGATAGAAAAAGACTGATTTGATTTGGTATTAGGCTCTGCACTGTAGATGTCCTTAATGGCATAGGTGCTGCTGGGTTCCAACGTGATTTTCTTGCCATTTTGCCATTGAATTTCTAAAAGGGACTCACTTCCGGTACGGATCTGGTCATCCAGCGTCAAACCTAGCCCTATGTTAATGGGCGACCAGGAGTCTTTGAGTACCAGTACTTCTCCTTCTAAGTAAGTGACTTTACCGATCGTTTGGGCATGCACCAGAGTGGTACATAGGATTGCAGCTATTAGAATGATCGTTTTCATTGGAATTGTGTTTTTAGGTGAGGGTATATATTTACAATATCGCTATTAATTTCCACAGCTCTTTGGTACCAGGTCTGAGCGCTCACTCGATCTCCAAGTTTCATCTGAGCCATGCAGATGTTGATGGCGGTATGCTCATCTGGGCCGGAAAACTTAATGGATTCCAAATAGAGGGCAATTGCTTGACCATAGTCTCCTTCCATAAAGAAGATGTTGCCAAGATTATTGAGTGAGGTGGCATGGTCGGGCTCTTGACTAAGCACTTTCATCAAGACCCCCTTGGCCTGAGCCAATTGTCCATCCTCGGCAAGCGTCTGCGCATACTGGTTAGCCATGACTGCGTTGGAAGGATCTACCAGATATTGGTTTCTTAAATAAGAACCTGCCTTTCCTTGCAACTCAGCAGCCATCGTTCGAGATTGCTCACCTACTTGAGCCATCAGTGAAGACGCGCTAACGCTGGTGCGTATTGACGAAGATGGTCCATGGGTGACCGGCCGGTACACACGATGGGTTTCCCTAAATGGGATGAGTTCTGGAAAATTACCGCGTCGTCTTTCTACATTGTATCTGCTGATTCCTTCTTGCCACGCTTGCTTGAATGTCCCCGTTCCCAGAAGAGTCGTTTCGATCGGAATCCAAACCTCATCATTGCGCAGGATCATGTCGTCTTCGGTTAATCCCATGGAAAGGGCATCGGCACTGGTGAGTTGGCTATTGAATGCCATGAATACATGACCAGGTATATCGATGTATCCTGTTTCTACTCCGGCAGCTTCGAGGAGACTGCTGTAGAGTACCACAAAATCATCGCAATCCCCGCTCTTTTTATCAATAGTTTCAGCAGGAAATTGCAAGTAATCAAGAACATCCACCTGAGAGGATGTCGCAGAATAACCTGCTTGTGGATCGGGAGCATAGACATATCCTTCCGAATTTAAGGCAGTATAAATCTGCGCGGCTTTACGCAATTCTGCAGAAATACCTGCATCGTGGTTCTCAACAGACTCGTACAAATGTCCAATCT
>JAHQVP010000110.1 GCA_019634275.1 Saprospiraceae bacterium | reverse complement strand
CACTATAGGATTGGTCGTGCTTCCAATCCTCTTGATGCCGGGAGGTGGTGCGGTTGAGATTTGGCAAATCCACGAAAGGGCTGCGCCCTACAATTTCAACCGTATTCCGATTCGGTTGATTAGCCCGGTCACCATCACAATGAGCATCGCAAATGTAAACGACTTGATAAGGCCTGTACCTCCAGTGCGCAAATACTCTGGCAATGGAGCATCCAACTGCAGGACAAAGGCATAATAGAGAAACGGGAGTAGGTAACAGGTTAAGGTATATCGGCCGGCCGGTTTGATGACGCGACTCCACCCCACCATTTTTTTCTTGTCTGCTAGCCAGTGAAAAAAGAGCAGACAAAGCAGGCTTATGGATGTACAGTAACCGACCCACGCAGGGGTTGCCCTGATCTTGGATAGCTCCCATGACGACCTGGTTAGCACTCCAAAGATGCACATGATGACGGCAAAAATGAGGATATCTCGCACAAACGATGCAGCATTTGCATGTGTCGCTCGCTTAAGGATTTGGCTTGCCACTACTCCTGCCATGGTAAAGGCGGCAAAGCTTCCATCTCCCACTAGCCAAACGTATTTTTTGATGGGATCCAGGCTGTCCAGGACTCCTGCATGACATGCAACAAGGAAGAGCAGGAGAAACGCCAGTGCGGCGATGAGCTTGGTGAGTTTGCCTGATAACAAGAGGTAGAGAGATGCAGCGGTACAATAGGCCCAACCAATGAGTCCCAGTATGCCCCACCAGTATATGCGCATCCCAATAGGAGTCGCCTCCGTTCCACCACGGTACGTGACTACTAAGATCAAGAGCAAGACGACACCACAACTTATCCCCAGGTTTCTGATGGTAGGACGTAGTTTCTGATAGTCATTCCATATCAGGAAGAATGAGACAATGAGCAAAGACTGCCATGCCGGTTTGGATAGCACCATGGCTGCAGGCTGAATGTTTTCGAGATTGACTAGAAAGACACCCATGGTAATCAACGAAATGGTGCGGAATGTGATGTGCCTAATGAGAGCCGATCGGGAGGTGTCCGCCAATCGCTTTGGGATGGAAAAGGGAATACTCAGTCCAACAATAAACAGAAATAGGGGAAAAATCACATCAGAGAAACCAAGTGCATCTGCATCGGAAGGCATGTGCTTCAACCAGCCTGGGATATCCACCAAACTCCAAAAGTCATTGACCCATATCATAAGGAGCATGGTCACTGCCCGGAGGATGTCAATCGAATCTAGTCTGCCCATCGTATCAATTGCAATTATTGAGTCTCCATCGACAATACGGTCTTAAAGCACTCCACCTGATTCCTAAGGTTTTCTGCGGCAGCCTCGGGATGATCAAAAGCCTCCATGAATTGCTCAGCACTCGTCCAAACTGTTTGCATCATACCCAGGTACCGGCTGCGTAGAGTGGAATTACTTGATTGCTGAAAAGCATGGAAATCCCTGATTTGGTCAAGCGCTACGGAGGCTTTATTCCAGGGACAGGTAATCACTTCGAATCCCTTAAGTGCAAAGTAGGCTGCGGTGGGCTCTGCTCGATCGTAATGCCAATCACAGATCATCACATCCTTTGGAATGCTATCGATCGCCGGGTGAGTACCATTGTTACTGGCTTCCCACATGCCGATTCCCGTAGTCTTCCCATCGATAAGGCGATCTCCCCAGATCCACAACTTGCATCCCTTCTTCTCCAGATGATTCCGAATCAGCGTCACTTCGTTGGCATAAAGCGCGGCTCGGTTTTTGCCTGCACAGCGAGGACACTGCTCGTGCCCCAAATAGAAGACCTCATCCATGCCAGCATGAAAATCATGGGCTCCAAAGGCAGTTAGCAACTCATCTACCAGGTCGAAAACGACGTCGTGTACGTCAGGATGAAGGGGACAATAGGACTTGCAGTAGAGGCTGTCCTCGTTTGGCCAATGGTAGGTCTTCGGCAACGATATGTCGGGAGTCTCATCGAACTCAGGATATACCTCCAACAGTTTTGATGCATTAGAATGCCAGGATTGATGGCCGAGTAAGTTGATTTGAGGGACAATCCGGATACCATGCTTTTCACAGGCTGTTCTGATTTCTGCGACCATGGTTGCAGTCAAAGGGTCATCGCTTCTCAGCTCAGGTCGCGATGTATAGGCATAGTCATGGTCTACCCGCAAGATCAGCGTGTTAATCCCTGTTGGTCCTAGTACTTTGTGAATGAAGTCCACAAAAGGAGATACTCCCGCAGGCGACGGTGCTTTAATGGCCAGTCCCTTAATCACCATTTTGCTGGTATCAGGAGAACTTTGTCCACTGACCATGCCGGCCATCAATAAGGCCAAGCTGGCGAGTGAGATTCGTGTCATGGTGCTTTTTGGGAAAGGTAGGAAAATGGTGAAGTCATGTGGCATTGAGAATATTGGAATGGTGCAGACCTTGAATTCTTTTCTGATGTTCTTTTACTAAATCGAGCTCAAAAGAACCTCTTATCAGCAGAGCGATCTGGAATTTGGGCATGCTCGTCATCTACGACGGTCATGTATGACCTGGGAGTGATTGCAATACAGCAAGCCTGTGCGTCTCTTCCCGGCGAACATCAAAAAAGGCAGCGCGCAATTGCGCACTGCCTTTTGCATCATTGTCTTGTTCCTACATTATTCTTTTACAATTTGGAACGCCTTAGCATGGCCGCTTCGATTTTGCGTCTTCACCACATAAATAGCAGGTGTCAACTCCCTAAGATCAATTGTTGTTACCTCTGATGCGGATTGTACCAATAGTCCCAATGCATTGTAGACCTCTACCCGAGAAAGTAGCTCTGAGAAGTACAGCTGATCAGCGGTTGGATTTGGGTATGCGGAGACCTCTTCTCCTGCCATGAATTGTTCGGCGATCGTAGCATCTCCAAAACGCCCCCGGTTACTACAGTCTACTTTATCTGTTTCAACACCTGCTCTGAGGAGCTCCACCAACACCATCAATTCTTCTTTCTCTGTTTGATCGACGTAATTGTGCCCATCCAACAAATCGTTGAAACCGCGCAAGGAGAGTTCGGCTCCCCACTTTAGTCCATTGGTGCACTGCCAGCAAGCCGTGCGAATCAGACCGCGCAAGATGTTTCGAGCAAAGAAATTGAGACCGAGGTCAGTCACACGCTGTTCTATTTCCGGACGGAAAGTACAAAGGGCGATGTCCTGCTCGCAGGCATATCCTTGACCATCCTGGTCCAGGTCAATCTGTTCGGTATTGGCCACAAAAGGACAATTGTCATCAAGGTCCAATACGCCATCATCGTCGTCGTCCGGATCGCACACGTCTCCGATATCATCTCCTTCGGCATCTGCCTGATCAGCATTCGCAGTCAATGGACAATTATCATCGTCATCTGCCACACCATCCCCGTCGCTGTCCATAGGGTCAATGATGAAAGGATCGGAATCGCTGGAATTCAAAAATATGGCAGCACCACCATCAGTCATGGTAGAAAGGGTATAGTTTCCCGGGGATTGGTTTAAGACTATTTGAGTGGTAGCTATTCCATCACTAGCTGTTTGGGCGTATACTTGCTGCGTACCTATCATAAAAGCAATAAAAACACCGGGGGCTGGGCCACCTGTCACATCGTCCACTAGTGTTGCCTGCAGGCTAACGGTATCATTTTCTGTCGCTTGAAATACACCATCATTGACAAGCGTGGTCGGTCTGCCTAACGCCGTAACATTGGCAATGCAGCTGGCCTGATTGCCACTTACATCTCTCACACTCACATTTGCCGATACAGTTACCGGACCGGAAAAATTATTTGGGATAATGAGGATGGAATTAGGATCTATGGCACAATTATCGTCCACCGATAGGATTACATCTTCAGGAGTGATTAAGCGACTACCGCTAAGTGGGAGCATAAACTGTAAGCCTTGGCACACAATGACGGGGGGCATGGCATCGTCATCACAAGCATTCTGTCCAGAAGTCTGCAATGCAGTATTAAGCACAAACATGCTGATGGCCAATAGCCGTAAAATGGGAGGAATTAGAGAGTGGGACATGATCATGTTTTTTAAGGTGATGCAATGTAGCCAATTGCCACATATTGGCGATAACCATTAAGTGAATAAGCTAAATACTAGATGGGAAAACATCCTGCGTAAGTGAATGGTTATTATACTGATACTATTTTCTACTTGAAGCCGAGTTACAACAATGGAAGATAGATGTAGCTATGATGACCAAGCCGCTTCAGAGCGTTAAAGAGGCTCATTGCTGCCTTTCGAGATGACCTTGCAAACACCGGTGGACGCGGCAAAGCTCCATTTAGCGAGTTGCAATAGGAATAGGTGGAGGTCATGTTTCTCCGCAAAGCATTGGATTGGTGTCTCTGGTCCTTCCCGAACGTTACTAGCGTAAGACGATACGCTGAATTCTCCTTTTGTGCCCCTTGGTCATGTGGAGCAAATACAGTCCCCTTGGCAGGTTGCTGACATGGAGCTCCGGCTGATCACCATCTACCATCAGCATTGTATGACCTGTCATAGATGTTAACTCCATTCGGTCCAATCCCCGGGGCAGGATCAAGACGTCTCGAGCAGGATTGGGAAAGACGACGGTATCAGATAGATGCACATGCTTAGGGGCAGGATAGCTACGTGGTAATCCTGTACACTCTTCAAAGGAAGCTTCGAATGCGGCGATGGTCATGGTATCTCGCTCATAGTCTATAAACTCCACAGGTTGCCCGATCTCCTTCTCTGTGTAGATCTCCCGAAGGGGGTGCCGCTGGACAAGGTGTTGACCACGGCGCGTCATAAAACTGCTCCCACATCCACGCAGCATCTTATTGGTCCCGGTCCAGTTCGGTTGGGATCCATAAAACCAACTTGTCTCGGTATGGACATCGGTTACGAGCACAATGAGGGTGTCGCCTGGCAAAATATAGTTTAGCCAGGCGGCGCAATTCACGCCATCATGCCCTAAAAACGTGATTTCTTGAATGTCCGACTGTTTACCTCCCCAGATCTTTAGTACACGGGCTCGAAGAGCCGGTACCGGCCAGGTTCCATCTTGAAGGTTGACCCGTTCGCCTACGACTACTTCGACGATGCTTAAGTCGTGACGTCCCCAATCGCTTTTGGCATAGTCACAAAAGTAACCCGCATCACCACAAGAGCATGCGCCCTGCAGAAGAAAGCTGCAGCAGCAGAGTAGGAAGAGTATCATAACCATGACACTCATGCGATGCGTCCCATATGCGGCGGAGGTCATGATGTCTAGAAAAATAACGTGTGTAAGGTCTTCAGCGATGTCTATACTGCAATGGCCTTTCTGATCCGCTTTGCCGATGTCATTTGTATCTTAAAAACATGACAGCGAAGAAGGAGCACCAAATCGGGCTTACCGTTGAGAAGCGATCGGTCACTTGTAGTGAAGGGGAGACGATCCTACAGGCCACTCTGGCACAGGGCATCAATCATACCCATGCGTGCGGAGGACAAGGGGAATGCTCCACATGTAGGGTGCTAATACTGGATGGGCTGGCGCATTGCAGTCCCCGCACCGATCGGGAAGAGGCCATCGCGGACAAACTAAATTTTCCCGGTGAAGTGCGCCTCGCCTGCCAGACCCACATCACGGGTGATATTGAATTGCGCAGAATGATTTTGGACCAATTGGACATGGACATTGTATCGGGGCAGTTTCAGGATGAGTCCGGTATTGCGATCGGGAGTCAGGAGCAACTGACGATGCTGTTTATAGACGTTGTGAACTACACATCATTGGCTGAGCGATTCCCACCGTACGACATCGTACATGTGCTCAATCGATACTATCGCCTGATGAATGCCATCATCAAGGAGCACCGAGGAATTATTAGTGATGTGGCGGGAGACGGCATTCTGGCCATCTTCGGAACGGGACAGGACTCAGACAACTCAGTGGCCGATGCGCTTCGCGCGGTAAGAGGAATGCAGGAAGGCCTCAAGCACTTTAATGTGTACTTAGATAAGAATTTTGGTATCGAGTTTGGCATTCGGGCTGGAATCCACTTTGGCGAAGTCATCGTGGGACCATTCGATACCGGATCCATGCGCAAATTGGCTGTGATCGGAGACAATGTCAATTATGCCAGTCGTATTGAAAGTGCCAACAAGGAGTTTGGAACAGATCTGCTCCTGTCTCAGGAGGCATACGATCAGATCAAGCATGAATATGAGTCGGTGAGGGTTTTTGAAACTCAATTAAAAGGAAAAACCGGACAATATCGACTGTACGCTCCTGCTTAGCATCGCGGGGCTCATTCATTCTTTAATATCTGATTGCCCTGCAGCAGCTCGGGCCCAAGCACGCTATACGGCAGTTCGCTCAAGGTGATTTTTCCTCTTTGAGCCAAACCCACCGCAGTGGCAGCGGACTGGCCCAGCACCATGAAGACAGGCTCCATCCGTATGGATCCGAAAGCAATGTGGGTGGCACTGACGCAGCAGGAGACCAGGAGGTTGCTGCATTCTTCGGCTCTGGGCAACATGGCTCGGTAGCTAATGGGGTAAGGGGCAGCCACTCTGGCTTCGACATTCCCCTCATTTTTTACCCAACCATTGGCATCTACATAACGTTGTGTATGATGGCTATCCATACCGTATGCGCCCATACCCACTGGATCTTGTACCACTTCCAAACCTTCGCAATGATGTTGGGTCATGGTCATCTGGCCATCCAATCTGCGAGCCTCACGGATATAGAGTTGTTCCTGCCAACCATCCTCACGGGAAAATTCGTCTTTACAGGTACCCCATCGTGCGACCTCCGAACGGATATGGTCGGGAATGCGGGGGTGGTTTGCTAAGGTCCACATGAGCCCTTGCTGATAGTCACGATGCTGTTTTCTTATTGTTTCTCGTTTGGCATAGCTGGCCTCGGGATATTGATAATTCTGGCCAATAAAATCCGTGGAAAATCCAGTGCGATTGTTGGTGTCGGTCTTGCGATTGGGCATTGCCGAATTGATCCAGGGGAAGCCGGCTTCGCCTGCTTCATAGTTGCGCAAAAGCAGTTCGTAATCTTTCTCTTGATAGTCAGAGGGGCGCTGGAACGGAATTCTATTTTCGGGATGGTCCGTAAGGCACATGCGAAAGCAATAGGCCTGGAGATGGTGATCTCCCGCGCCAGGTTCACCCGGTCCATCAGCATTGATGTAAGGGAGCAGTCCACTGGTGGGGTCGCCGGGCACTAGATAAGGATCAACGCCGTCTACAAAATTGTGGTTCATCGCATTGTGTGCAGGAAGACCACTGATCGTGGTGTCCTTCAATTTGACGTGTACTCCGTTGAGGGTCTCCTTCCATTCTCGATTGGCTTCACGGCCTATTCGATATGACACTCCCGCTGCTGCCATAAGGTCGCCTTCGTAGGTAGCGTCAATGAAGTGATGGCCACGATAGATGATTCCGTTTAAGAGCGAAATGGATTGAATCGCTCCATTCACTTTCTTGACCCCCTCCCGCCGATCGAGCTTTGCATCGAGTATGAGCTCCACTTCCGTTTCGCTTAACCATGATTGATAAATGTGCAAAGCTGTTGAAGGCTCGAAAGTCCACATGGCATCTTCGCCCTTGTTAGTTCTCGTCTGTCCTCCATCTTTGTAGGCAGATGGATTCTGCCATCGCCATGCTGCTGAGTCCTGATAGTGGCTTTTAACCCGCTGATAGAATTCCCTGGAAATTCCTCCAACCACTTGTTTATTGCCTATATCGGTTTGTCCAAGCCCGCCGGTTGTAAGGCCACCGATCCGTTTTTCAGGAGAGACGAGCAATGTGCGGAGTCCCATCCGATCGGCCTGGATGGCGGCAGCCACTCCAGAAGAAGTCGCTCCATAAATGATTAAGTCGTATTGCTGGTCTTGCTCACATCCCGTGGCCAAAAAGAGTGAGATGAACAAGCAGGAAAGTACTCTTGGAAGCATGAGCAGTTGATTTTTTGTAGACAATATCTTTTTCTTTTGCCTTGATGCAAAAGAAACAAAAGATCAAGGCTGTATTGCTTTCTTAACGCTGCGCCGGAAGGCAACAGACTAAAACCCGCCTGCCGGACGGGCAGGTCTAGAAACTCGCTCTTGAGCTCCCCTGCATTTGAGCGTGGTTTTCTAGCACGGGGATCAATCTGCCATTAGTT
>JAHQVP010000109.1 GCA_019634275.1 Saprospiraceae bacterium | reverse complement strand
TGTGAAAGGCATTTCGCAGGAGGTGCAAGTATATCGACCCTTGCGCACTAGGACTTGATGCTTGCTCTTTTTATTAGTTTAGGAAAATATCTAAATCAACTATCATGCAAATATTCGACCGACGAATCTTGGTCTTCTTGCTTTTAGCCGCCTTTTGTGGCGGACTCGATGCACAACAGTTTTCTGATGAAAAAATCGCGGCACTGAAAAAAGAGGTGTCCCAAGCCATTGATGCGGAGTCGAAGATGGCTCAGGTCATGGTTGACAAAGTGTTCAGTTTTGCAGAACTGGGATTTCAGGAATTTGAGACCTCAAAGTACCTGACCGATATACTCTCCGATCATGGATTTGAAATCGAACATGGAATATCTGGAGTACCTACGGCCTGGATGGCACGCTGGGGGTCTGGCAAACCTGTTATTGCGATTGGTAGTGATCTTGATTGCATTCCCAAGGCTTCGCAGAAACCGGGTGTAGCCTATCACGATCCCATAGTTGAAGGAGCTCCTGGACATGGCGAAGGCCATAATTCGGGATCACCTCTCAATATTTTGGCGGCCATTCAGGTGAAGAAAATTATGGAACGAGAGGGGCTAAGTGGAACACTTGTCTTATGGCCGGGCGTTGCAGAAGAACTTGTTGCAACAAAGGCTTTCTTTACGCGCGACGGTTACTTCGATGATGCCGACATTTGCATTTTTACCCACGTAGGCAGCAACCTTGGTGTCTCCTATGGTCAGGCCCGCGGCACCGGCTTGATTTCGGTGGAGTATTCTTTTGAAGGAGAAGCAGCGCACGCTGCTGGTGCACCGTGGCGAGGTCGCTCGGCGGCAGATGCTGTAGAATTGATGAACATCGGTTGGCAGTATCAACGTGAGCATCTTGATCCTTTGCATAGATCGCATTCTGTCATCAATAATGGTGGAGATCAGCCCAACGTGGTCCCTTCCAAGGCATCCATTTGGTATTATTTTCGCCATGTCACCTACCCGCGCATCATGGAGGTCTATGACCGGGCGAATAAGATCGCGGAAGGCGCCGCACTCATGACAAACACCAAAATGACGAAACGCGTGTTGGGCTCAGCGTGGCCCAGACATTTCAACCAGGTCATAGCGGAGACGATGTATCAAAACATTCGACAGGTAGGACTACCCCAATGGTCTGATGATGATCAGGCTCTTGCCACGGCCATTCAGCGGGAAGTGTCCTCACATGACACTTCGGGACTCAAGTTAAAACTGGATACCCTATCGCCACCTACACAGCGTTTTGTATCAGGAGGTTCAGACGATATTGGAGACATATCGTGGAAACTGCCCACCGTCACGATGCGATTTCCTTCCAATGTACCGGGTCTTCAGGGGCACCATTGGTCCAATGCCATTGCCATGGCCACTCCCATTGCTCACAAAGGCGTAGTTGCGGGGGCCAAAGCAGAAGCCATGACCCTGATCGATTTCTTATGCAAACCTGAGCTTACCGAGGCGGCGTGGAAATATTTTCGTGAAGAACAAGGCATGAAGACGGAATACAAGCCGATGGTGGGTGACGATGATGAGCCGGCGATAGAGTTGAATACCGACATTATGGAAGAGTTTCGTCCCTTGTTGGAACCATTCTACTATGATGAAACCAAATACGACAGCTATTTAGAGCAATTGGGTATCAAGTATCCCACAGTGCGAGACAAGTAGAAAGTATGGAATTATCACACATCAAAGAGTCGCTCCTGAGCCAACATCTGGCATCCCTTCAGATGCTGGAGGATGCGGTGCGCGCTTGCCCCGAAGAAGTATGGTCTGATGACAAACCGGTCAATCCGTATTGGCGCATCGCCTATCATGCTTTGTTTTTCTATCGGCTGTATTTGCATCAAGAACTGGGGGATCATAAACACTGGTCGGGTCATAGGAGTGGAGCCCACAACATGCCGAGAGACCCAGACTCGCGAGAGGTCGCACCCTATACCAAGGAGGACATCTTAGCGTTTGTTGATCATTGCAGGGAGTTCACCATGGCTCAGCTTACAGTTTTAGATATCGAAGCTGAAGACTCCGGCTTTCCTTGGTACTCGGTTAGCAAATTTGAACATCTAATGGTCAATGTTCGCCACCTTCAGCATCACATCGGACAACTTCAGGATCGAATGCGCAACAGCGCAGATGTTGGTATCCGTTGGACAAAATCCGTGTGAGCCGGGGAGTTGCTACAGCTTGTAACCCAGCGATAAGCTGACCAGTCGGTTTTGGGCAGAAATTTCATCGGAGATGAAGGCGGAAATGCTGCGCTCGTAGTTGAGTTCCAGGGTGACGCGGCTGATGTCTACTCCTACGCCAAAACGGCCTGCCAGATTGCTTCGATTAATTTGATCGAGTCGCTCTGGAAATCCTTCATCTCTCACCGAAGTGACATTGAGATTGAGGACACCGTTTGCATATATCCACACATTGAAATAGTCAAAGCGAAACACTTTGTATCCTACTCCAAAAGGAATCTTTAGCTGGCTATTGGTAAAGGCACTCATAATGGAGACTCCTGTGTCCTGCTTCTCCACTGCCGAGCCATGACCATAGAGATGCAGGCCTCCTAGAAATAGGAGCTTGGTGCCATACCGAAAATCGAATCCTGCATTCCATCCAAGACGAGAGGCAGAATTTAGATGATACCCTTCATCAATGATGAGGTCGCTAAAGTTGACCCCGATCTTGGGATTTATCGTTAAGGGAACATAGTCCTGTGCAGACAGGGTGTTTGTCCAGAGCATCAAACAACTTACTATCGTAACTAACCGAAGCATTCTCTAATGTTGCACATTTAGTACATCTGTGGAACGTGATAACCACCTCAAATGCCGTCCTGGTTGCAAGAATTGTACAGAAGGGCGGTAAACTTTAACACTATTGAAGAAATTTTGAAGATGTGGTAGATCCTCAGTAATACGCCATGACGATTGGCGATGGAGCGCGCTACCAGTAGTAAAGATGGTGTTATGGGTTGTCGGCAAGAGATGATATGGAATCGGTTTCGGTTGGACGACGATGGATCAGGCGGTGGACCTCAAGCGCAACCACCATTATCACCATTTGGGCATCAATGTGATGGTGCACTCATATTTACTTTTATATATCTATATTTAGGCATAGCCAAGGCCGATTGGTTGCAATAGCCTAACTTACTAGAAGGTGGATTGGAGCTTTAGTAAACTAACTACTGTATCTCATACAGTTGCTCATTGAAGCAATTTCAATCTACACTACTTGGCTTATGTTTTGGTTGTCCTCCCACTCAGGCGGGAGGATTCTCTGTCTAGGCCTGAGCGGCCAGTGCTACCCATTCTCTTTCATGTCGAATTGTCTGCACTCCGTTGTATCCGGTTTGCAGAAACATATTCACCAGGCTGGTTTCCGATTCCACCCGATCATAGGTGCGATGGTGATCAATGAGCCAGCTCCAATCTTCTTGGGTTCCTCCTTTCAAAACAAATGTTCGCCACCTATCCAATAACGCTTCGTGCTCTTCTGATCCCTCTTCTACCATCAGGTCACTGTAGAGAAAATATCCTCCAGGACGTAGCCACTGTTGCGCCTGTTGAATCACTAATTTCTTGTCATCTCTCCCCAGATGATGCAATGAAAACGAGGCAAGGACAACGTCAATTTGCCCGGCAGGAAAAGACACTTCCTGCATGAGCCCCTCTAGTCCTTCCACTCGTCCGTATTTAAAGCGTTTTTGTAAGGCCTCAAGCATTTCACTGCTGGCATCCACTCCAGTTAATCGTGCTGAAGGAAAAAGAGAAGCTGCATAGGCAAGCACATTTCCATTTCCACATCCAAGTTCCACCAGATGTTCCATCTTCATGTCCTTGGGCAATAGGGAGAAGAGATCTGTCATCAGGGTGCGGTAGTAAGGGACTATTCTTGCCATCAGATCGGAGTACCCGTCAACCCATCCGTCAAATTCAGATCCGATTTCTTTTTTGTTATCATTCATTGGGATATGCATTCAATGCGTAAGACTGCGGTGGTATTGGAGTGCAATTTAAATCGATCGTCGATGCGCATGCCGACTACCCAGCATATGTCTTCCTGACTGGTGAGCAGCAGTTGTCTAGCACGCTGAATGGCATCCATTCCTGACTCACGTAAGTATTTCTTTAGCTTCTTCCGTCCATCTAAGCCAAGAGGATAGAAGTAGTCTCCCGGTCTGCGGGTACGGATGCACAATGGATACTGCACAGTAGACAAGTCGAGATAAGCGACATGGGGTGCACTGGTTTCAGGGCATATGTCTTCTCCCGGGGATTCGATAGAGAAATGGAAAGTCTGATTGCCCACCTCTACAAGGGATTGCCCCTCTTGAACTTTGGTGTCTACCACAGCCGCAGTTTTCTTCTGACTGACGCGCACATGAAACTTATGCACTACAGCAATGTGCTCTCCAGCCAAGAACATTTTGGAAGCACTACCGAACAACAGGTGACTTGAAATATTCAAAATCTGTTTTTCGGAGAAACCCATGGGTTTCAGCCACTCGAACAATAGCATTTCGACCAAAGGCGCGTCATCGTCCTTTTTGATGGTGAGGACAGCGTCACGATCTTCATTAGCGAGACGTTCGGCCAGCGCTCGTTCCAGATATTGCTGGAGGACATGGTGAGCGCGGGACCAATGAGCCTGATTGCGGTCCATGCGATGGATGAAATCTGGAGTCCGTTCTTCAAATGCGGGCACAATACGGTGACGGATAAAATTCCGATTGTAGCGAGTGGTGAGATTAGAGACGTCTTCTCGGAAGGCCACCTGGTGTCGCTCCGCATAGGCAACCAGGTCTTTCTTAGGTACCTCTAGTAGGGGACGCACGATCTTGCCTCTGCGCCTTTGCATGCCCAGAAGGCCACTTAAGCCAGATCCTCTTGTGAGCCGATACAAGATGGTCTCTACCTGATCATTCAAGTGGTGCGCAGTCGCAATGACAGCACATTCTCGACGCTGACGTACCATTTCCATCCATTCATAGCGGATGGCTCTTGCTTCTGTCTGGACACTGCCGATCAGATCGCCAGGGGCAACACGCTTTATGTGGCATACAATCCCTCTTTGTTCACAGATGTCAGCCACGAGCGCCTGATCTAGATCGGAAGCCTCCTCCCTTAATACATAATTACAATGCGCGACTTCGAGGGGTTGGCCTTGGCGATGGAGCATGTCCAAAAGGACCATAGAATCGAGGCCTCCACTGATGGCCAGTAAGAGTTTGTCTTCAGGACTCCAAAGATCCTTGGTGTTAAGGCGGTCAAGGACATTCACAAAAAATCATTTTAGCGGATGCCCTGTTGATCTAGCCAAGCATGATATGCCCTGGCGTTGCGTCCATGCTCCTCTATGGACGCCGCAAAAGCATGTCTTCGTCCCCCTTTTGTGGAGGCACACATATACAAATAGTCGTGCTCGCTGGCATTTAACACTGCATCGATGCCTTCGATGGTAGGCATACAGATTGGGCCAGGAGGTAAGCCTGCATACTTATAGGTATTGTAAGGGGAGTCAATGGCAAGATGTTTGTTTAACACCCTGCGAAGATCAAATTGCTTATTGGCAAAGACTACCGTAGGGTCTGCTTGCAGGGGCATACCAATTTTCAGGCGATTTAAATATAGCCCCGCCACTACTGGCAGTTCGTCTCTCCTATAGGTTTCCTTCTCCACGATGGATGCCAAGGTGTAGATCTGCTCCGGAGAGTATCCCATGGATTGTGCACGCTCGATTCGCCCGTTGCTGTTCCAAAACCTGGCATGTTCTTCCTTAAATCGATTCATCAACTTAGAAGGGGACTCATTCCAAAATACCTCATAGGTATTGGGGATGAAGTAAGAGATGACATTCTCTTGATTGGTGTCAAACATCCTTTGCGCAGCTGGCGAGGTGAGATAGGAAATGAGCTCTCCGGAATCGGCTTGCACTTGGGTGGCCATCTTTCCGGCCAAATCGGAAAGCATGCGGACACTATTGATGGTGAGACGCACCGGTGCCTGGCTTCCGCTACGAAGCAAATTGATCAATGCCCTGTTGCTCATTGCGGCATCGATACGATAATTGCCTGCCGGCACGTGATCACCAAATTTCATCCACTTGGAAACCCGTACGAAGGATTTGGGAGAGGTTAAAATGTTTTTCCCATTAAGGTGGGTCATCAGTCCCTCCAAATTGGTGTCTTCCGCAATTCTGATGGTCCAATCTCCTTGATTAGGATTGATGTTGGGCTTTTGGATCATCTGATAGGCGCGATACAGCAGCAAGCTGCCGACTACGAGCACTAGCATGAATATCAAGAAAAGGGTCTTTTTCATTTACGTCCTTCGCTATATAAAGACAATGGAGTTAGTATTGTTCCTTATCATTCGGAAAATCACCACTCTTTACATCCGTCAAGTAGGATATAGCAGCTTTTTTCATGTCATCATACATGTTGGCATATACTCTGAGGAAACGCGGACGAAACTCTTTGGTGATGCCAAGCATGTCATGAGTGACGAGCACCTGCCCATCCACATTCGGTCCCGCGCCTATGCCAATGATCGGTATGTCAATCGTGGAGGCCACCTCAGCAGCCAACGCACTAGGGACTTTTTCGATGACGATTGCAAAGCATCCCAGATCCTGCAGTAGAAGCGCATCTTGCTTCAGTTGTGCTGCCTCATCTGAAGATTTTGCTCGGACGGTGTAGGTCCCAAATTTATAAATAGACTGAGGAGTCAGTCCGAGGTGCCCCATCACCGGAACCCCAGCTGATAAAATGCGTTTGATGGAATCTTTGACAGAAAGGCCTCCCTCTAGCTTGACGGCATGGGCTCCGGATTCCTTCATGATGCGGATGGCGGAAGCCAGCGCTTTTTTCGAATTCCCCTGGTATGTCCCAAATGGAAGATCCACCACCACCAGGGCTCGATTGATGGCGCGGATCACACTGCCCGCATGATAGATCATCTGGTCAAGCGTGATTGGAAGGGTTGTTTCATGTCCCGCCATGACATTGGATGCACTGTCGCCGACCAGCAGTACTTCAATGCCCGCTTCGTCTAGGGCTTTGGCCATCGAGTAGTCATACGCAGTCAACATGCTAATCTTTTGACCGGACTCCTTCATTCGACGCAACGTATGGACCGTAACACGCTTAATTTCTTTTTGAATGGACATTATCCTCTGTTGATTTCATCTGCAAAATAGACATTCCTAGCTGGGCTCTGGGAGCTTCGCCTGCTCGCTTGCTTGCCATTCTGCCTTGGTTATTTCAAAATACAAGAGGTCAGATTGGTAAAAGTGAGCCACTGATAGAAAGCGCAAGCCTGCCTTCTGCAACACCGCCCTGCTTGCCATGTTTTCAGGTAAGGTCACTCCAGCTATGGATGCAAGGTCTAACTGCCTAAATCCATAAGCAACAAGAGCTCGAGCCAATTCAGTTGCATATCCCTTTCCCCATGCCTCCGGAGAAAGCCGGTATCCCACTTCAATGATCTCAGATCCATCCAGATCCTTGAGGCAAGCCCAGCCTATGCGCTCGTCATCTTCCTTTTTGCATGCCATCCAAATGCCCAACTCCGGCTGACTTTGGTATTGCTGGAGGATGTCCTGGATACGTTTTAAGACGACCTCTCTGGGCCTTGGTGCACCGATGTATCGCATCACTTCAGGATTTTGGTGAAGGCCCACCAAATACTCATAGTCCGCTTTGACCATTTGACGGAGGTAAAGTCTCGCGGTTATCAGGAGCCTACTTCCCTCTACTGCCTTTTTGTCAGATCGATCTTGCATTTTTTCGCCAAAACTTGTGCAAAAATGACAAAATCGAGGCTTTTATTCGCTTGGCACTCAAATTGAGACGGGAGTAGTGTTGACGAAAATAAACTGAAATAAATACATCAAATGGGTAAAATAATTGGAATCGATTTAGGAACAACCAATTCGTGTGTCGCCGTGATGGAGGGCAACGAACCAGTGGTGATTCCGAATGATGAAGGCCGTAGAACGACTCCATCAGTGGTTGCCTTTATGGACAATGGCGAGCGAAAGATCGGAGATCCAGCTAAGCGTCAGGCGATTACCAATCCACAAAGAACCATCGCTTCAATCAAACGCTTCATGGGTGCTCGATACTCGGAAGTAGCAGGTGAGGTTGGACGCATGCCTTATAAAGTGGAAAAAGGAGACAACGATACCGTGCGCGTACAGATCGACGATCGCGCCTATACGCCTCAGGAAATTTCTGCCATGATCCTGCAAAAAATGAAGAAGGTGGCCGAAGACTATCTGGGGACGGAAGTAACAGAAGCCGTCGTGACAGTACCGGCATATTTTAACGATTCGCAGCGGCAGTCCACAAAGGAAGCAGGTGAGATCGCAGGACTTACCATCAAGCGGATCATCAATGAGCCAACTGCTGCAGCACTGGCATACGGCCTCGATAAGAAAGGTGCAGATTCTACCATAGCGGTCTTTGACCTTGGTGGAGGAACATTTGACATTTCCATTTTGGAACTGGGCGATGGGGTGTTTGAGGTCAAATCCACAAACGGGGACACCCATCTAGGAGGAGATGACTTTGATCAGGTACTGATCGATTTTCTGGCTGGTGTCTTTAAAGACAGTGAGAACATAGACCTCCGCAAGGATCCGATGGCCCTGCAGCGCTTGAAAGAGGCTGCTGAAAAAGCCAAAATTGAGCTTTCAAGTTCTACCGAAACAGAGGTAAATCTTCCCTACATCACCGCGGTTGATGGAGTGCCAAAACACTTGGTCCAGAAAATCTCCCGAGCAAAATTTGAGCAGTTGGCCGATGAGCTTGTGGAGCGTACACTGAAGCCTTGTCAAGAAGCTTTGAACGATGCAGGCTTGAGCAAAAGTGAGATCGATGAGATCATTTTGGTCGGCGGTTCTACTCGAATTCCTCGCATCCAACAAGCGGTTGAGGAATTCTTCGGCAAGAAGCCAAGCAAAGGAGTTAATCCTGATGAGGTAGTCGCTGTAGGAGCTTCCATCCAAGGCGGTGTGCTGAGTGGTGATGTACAAGATGTCTTATTGTTGGATGTGACGCCCTTGTCTTTGGGTATCGAGACCATGGGAAGCGTCTTCGATGTTGTGATTGAAGCAAATTCGACAATCCCAACTAAGAAGTCTAAGATATACAGTACTGCCGCTGACAATCAGCCCTCGGTGGAAATTCACATTTTGCAGGGTGAGCGGCCTTTGGCCAGAGATAATCGGACGGTCGGTCGATTTATCTTAGATAGTCTGCCTCCTGCTCCCAGGGGCGTGCCGCAAATCGAAGTGACATTCGATATGGACGCCAATGGTATCCTGAATGTCAGTGCAAAAGATAAGGGCACCGGCAAGGAGCAAAGCATTCGCATTGAGGCTTCGACAGGCTTGTCTAAAGAAGAGATTGAGCGCATGAAGGCAGAGGCTGCAGCCAATGCCGACGAGGATAAAAAGGCCAGGGAGCAAGTGGATAAGGTAAACGCAGCAGATACGCTTATCTTTCAGACAGAGAAGCAACTTTCAGAATTTGGGGATAAGGTCCCGGCTGATAAAAAAGCAACAATCGAGACTGCGCTGAATGAATTGAAAGAAGTGCATAAGGCCCAGGATTATGACAACCTGGATGCAGCCACCACCAAATTGAATGAAGCGTGGGCGGCAGCAAGTCAGGATATCTACCAAGCCCAGCAGGATGCAGGTGCAACAGCGGACGCAGGAACGGGTGCGGGTGATGGTGCAGCTTCCGATTCTACGGCAGACGATGTGACGGATGTAGAGTTTGAAGAGGTAGACGAAGAAAAGTAGTCTCACCGCATAGCATAAAGCAACTTGAGGGATCGGCAAACATATTGTCGGTCCCTTGTTGATTAAATGCCCAACAGGTCTTCCATGCCGAATACTCCCTGCTTGCCTAGGAGCCATTCCGCAGCCACGATCGTCCCCTCCGCAAATCCTTCGCGACTGTGGGCCGTATGCTTGATCTCAATGCTGTCAACAGTAGAGCGATACTGCACCAGATGCGTACCTGGAACTTCATCTATGCGATGTGAGACGATGGGAAGCTGATCTTCACGAACCTTCTCATCCCCCATTACCCATTCAGACGTGCGTGGCAGATGCTTTAATATGCCTTCTGCCAAAGTGATGGCCGTGCCGCTGGGTGCATCGAGTTTGTGCACGTGATGCGTTTCTTCCATGGTAGGGCTGTATCCCGGGATGCCGCTCATCTGTTTTGCCAAAAAGCGATTCACAGCAAAGAAGATATTGACACCTATGCTAAAATTAGTAGCTGTAAATAGACTCGCCTGGCGGTCGAGGCATAGCTGACTAAGTGCCTCGTATTGGTCATACCACCCGGTAGATCCAACCACAATGGGAATACCACCCTCGATGCAATGCGCAATGTGTATTGGTGCAATTTCGGGATTGGTAAATTCGATTGCTACGTCCACCTGATCGGCATGGATGTCATCGAGACTGTCTGGCCCATTCAGGTCGACCCGCAAGACTACTTCATGTCCTTTCTCTGATGCTTTACGATCAATGATCTTGCCCATTTTACCGTAACCCAATAGTGCAATCCTCATTTTGCCCCTTCTTTTGCGGCAATATCGAGATAATACGTCAATGTGATACCTTTGGCGCTCTTATTCTTTTGACTTATGCAAAATGACATTCTGCTGCGTACACTTGCGGGTGAGAACACGGAGCGCCCTCCTGTATGGCTGATGCGACAAGCCGGGCGCATCCTTCCAGAATATAGAGCCATTCGTGCCTCTCTATCCGGGTTTAAAGAACTGGTCTCGACTCCTGATCTTGCTGCCGAGGTGACGGTGCAGCCGGTCGATGCTTTGGAAGTAGATGCCGCTATTGTTTTTTCAGACATCCTGGTGATTCCAGAGGCCATGGGATTGGATTACGAATTGATTGAGAAAGTGGGTCCCAGATTTCCACGTGTGATTGAGCGTAAAGCAGACATTGAGCAGCTGGAGTATGGCCAGGTAGCAGCAGAACGCCTGGACTATGTATATCAGGCCCTCGAAAAGACGCAGGAACGACTCGCAGGCAGGGTGCCATTGATTGGGTTTGCTGGTGCACCATGGACGCTTCTGTGCTACATGATCGAAGGGCAGGGCAGTAAGACTTTTGCTAAAGCACGTCGGCTGTTACATGCTGAGCCTGAGATGGCAGAAATGCTGATGGATAAGCTCACCGATACCATCATTTCCTACCTAAAGCTAAAGGTGAAACACGGTGCGCAGGTTCTGCAGGTTTTTGATTCCTGGTCGGGAGTATTGAGTCGTCCGTTGTATGCAAAATACGGGATCAAGTATTTGCAGCGCATTGCCGAAGCCATTGATGAGGTACCGCTGATTTTGTTTAGCAAAGGCGCTTGGTTTTCGTTAACCGATCTGGCTCAAATAGAGGGAGTAGCCCTGGGGCTGGATTGGCAGACCGACCCTTTACTAGCAAGAGATGTTTGCGGTGCTGATCGTATTCTGCAAGGCAACCTGGACCCCACTATCTTGTACGCCAATGAAGAGGATATAGCGGCAAAGACCCATAAAATGATATCGGCATTTGGCGGCCATCATATTGTCAACCTAGGGCACGGTGTCTATCCCGATACCCCTCTGACAGGCGTTAGAGCATTTATCCAGGCAGTTAAAACATTCAATTATTGATAATGCGTATAATGTTGTAATATAATATTATATGAATTTAATATTATCATTATATGTGGAAAGAATTGTCTTTTTGATCTTCATTTAATTTGTCAGGTACAAGTTTTATTCAATCTTTAGGCCGGTCTATGGGATAAGATCACACTTACTATGGGATGGTTTACCAGACTTAGGGAAGGAATACAGACAGCCACAAAAAACAAAAAGGAAGTTCCAGATGGTCTCTGGTTCAAATGCCCGTCTTGTAAAGACGCGAGCACGATGAAGGAGATGCGGGACAATTTCTATATCTGCCCCAAATGTGACTTTCACAGCAGAATAGGATCTCACGACTATTTCGATTTGCTTTATGATGATCAGGAATATCAGCTTCACTTTGAAGAGCTGCAGTCTGAGGATTTTCTTCAATGGGAGGATCTGAAAACCTATCGCCAGCGATTGGATGCCGTATCCGAAAAGAGTCCTGTCAGTGAGGCCATCAGTGTAGCATCCGGCAAGTCCAACGGAAAGAAGTTGGTCGTAGCGGCAATGGACTTTTCGTACATCGGTGGTTCAATGGGTTCAGTAGTGGGAGAACGGATTGCTCGCGCGATCGAATTTTGCATTAAGAAGAAAGCACCGCTGCTGATCATTTCAAAATCCGGTGGAGCTCGAATGATGGAGTCCGCTTTTTCTTTGATGCAACTTGCCAAAACATCGGCCTTGCTTGCCAAGTTGGCCAAAGCCAAGGTGCCCTACTTAAGCATGCTTACTGATCCGACCACCGGAGGAGTGACGGCTTCTTTTGCGATGTTAGGCGATATCAATTTTGCAGAACCACGAGCACTCATTGGTTTTGCGGGACCGCGGGTGATTAAGGAAACGATTAAGAAGGAGTTGCCCGAAGGATTTCAGACTTCTGAGTTTCTCTTAGAACATGGCTTTCTGGATTTTATCGTTCGCCGAGATCAACTAAAATCCCGCCTTCACGATGTTTTACATATCCTTCAGCGCTAGCACCATTTGATCGAGGATGGCTTACTTTTGATACAGCACCTTCACGCGGGTATCAAGAGGGTCAAAGTGCTTGAGTAGGTCCTCGAAGAAGGCATCACCTTCTTCCTCATAAATATTAAGAAAGTTTAGGTATCGCTCTTGAAGATTACCCCCTGGAAAAACAGAAGATCTCAAGGCAATCAGGGACTCAAGCCGCACGTGGTGCTTCGCTTTTTCAGCCTTTCGCAATTTACCACCCAAATGGGCTAGTCTTTTCAAATGATAGGCCTTTTGAGCCAAAACCATCGGACCAAGACCTGCTTCGATCGCGGTGCCTTTTTCTGCCAGCTGATCGAATAGTTTGCCTATTGCCTCAGATTCTTCTGTGATAGAGAAATCGGCTGTAGCCCACTTTTGAACGAAGGTATTGATCAGGGTCTCTTCTCGCTGCCCCAATTCGGGGATGGAAACTTGCAACTTTTGGATTTTTCGTTGGTCTCTGGTGCTGAGCCAGATCGCCGAATCACGGCGCACCAACATGGGAAAATTGAGTCCAAAATGCACGAACTGCGACTTTCTTTCCAACCAGTAGGCCAGCTCTCCTCCTCCTCCCACATAGGCTAGATTGGGCAAGATAGTCTCTTGGAAAATGGGCCTAAAGACTACATTGGGCGAAAATCGATCTGGATGGTCCTCTAGTTCGCGTTCCAATGCTGCCGCACTAAAGGAGAGGTCCGTATTAAGGACCTCAAAGGAATCGCCTTCCTGTTCGATGCGTTCGCGTACGTTTTCTGTAAGATAGAACAGGTTGATTGCCCTGGGGAATGCTTGATTGGAGAGTCCTTTTTCCCGCAGTTGCCGTTGCGTCTCTTGCACAAGTGGAAGGGAAGGTTGTTGAAAGATCTCTTCCTTGAAAGGTTCGATCATGGCACGCTTAAATCGAGCATCATCCATGTTCAATACCAGGATTCCGTAGCGTCCCAGCAATTCGATCGTCATCCTTTGGCTAAAGTCTCCATAGGAACTCGACGCACGATAGAACTGTGTCAGTTTGTCAACAAAATCACGCGCATTAGAATGCTTGACATCGCGATCAGCAACTTGCTCCAATACGGCCTCAAACCCTTGCAAGTCCAATCGACCGACTGCGCCAGTGGCGGCTCGATTCCATTCAATCCGTCCTCGATAATGGAAATGGTTGATTTCATCAAAATCATGATCTTCTCCACCCAGGACAAAAATGGCCTGGACCTGATATTCTGGTAAGTGATTAGAAACCTTGTCGGCCAACGAAATCGCGGAGAACGCCTTATAAACATAGTACAAGGGGCCGGTCAGGAGAGAGGGTTGGTGAGCGGTGGTTACGGTAAAACAATTGGGCTCTCGCAGCTGGTCTATTCTCTTTCTGCTGTCCTCATCCAGCAGCCCCATCTGCTCATATTGGGATTGCAATACGGAAACCAAAAGTTCGCGGTCCGTGTTTTCCTTGGCTTTGGCCCTGATGATGTCTTCAAAGGAAGCGAGTGTGGGTTCGTACTGGTAGAATTCCTCTAAGTCCTGACGATCGCAGGCATATCTTCGGTCCATTTCCGAAATCTGGGCCAGTTCTTTGTATTCAAGGTATCTGATAGACATTGGCCTGCAATAATAGGTATCATCAAGCCAAAGATCAAAGGTCAATCACGAAAAGGGAAGGAGCTTGACTTTTTGCCTGTTCTGCCGAGATCATGATTGTTCCATCAACATCAAGTGCTAAGGCTTCTGTTTGTCGATTAAGATGGAGGTCATATCGAAGTCCACGATTCTCACGAAGTGCATCATAGCCCTCGAACATCCAAACGAAGGGGGTGTTTACGCCATCATAATTGTAGCCGAGCAGGTAGATCTTGTCGCGTAGGCAATCCGCAGCTGTGATCAGGCCACCCGTCTCCAACGAAAACAGCTTTTGTGCTGCATACTGCCCAGGAGCCTTGGGTAGTTGGTAAACCGAAGACTTCTTGTCCGCCCAGTTTTTAGTAAAGACCAAGAGGTGATCACCATAAGTGATCAAAGCTTCAGCATCAAAATTATGGTTGTAGCTATTCGGAAAATGCTGTTGTTCTGGAAAGTGAAATTCGATTCGGTCAATGTCCGCTGCTGCCAGGTGGAGAGAATCTGAGAGCAACGAAATGGGCAATTTGTAAATGACCAGGTCTTTGCGGCTGCCCAGATTGTTTCCCATGTCGGCTAGAAATACGTGGGTGGAGTCCATGGCAAGATCCTCCCAATCGACATTGCCAAAGGGCAGTTGAACACTACCCAGTAAGGCACCAGACTTCGGATCCAATCGATAGAGATAAGGTTCGTTGCCACTGTCATTATGGGTCCACAGATCTTCTCCATGAAGTAAAATACCCGAAGTTTCCCTAACGGCAGGATCAAGATCAACTGCTGTTCGAACGGCGGCCATTGCCCTTTCCTGCCCCTCTCCAGAAGGTGTTTGAGTCGCCGACTTACACCCCATCAGGAGGCTTACTAAAAGGAGGATCTGTAGGGACGTGGCGTTCACAGGTCCAAAGTACAACTTGTGCCTTTGTGGTGGAGATCGCACTTTCAAATTATTATTCTCATTTTGGAAGTCTAACTCGACTATATAATGATCATGAATATTAGAAAAGGCTTCCCCTGGCTCGCATCTTTGCTGCTCATGCTTCTCCCGTCGCTGGTCCTATCGCAGGAGACATTTCCCAGAAATGATGTGGCTGACCAACGCTCAGGCACCTATGCATTGACCCATGCTACGATAATCGTAAAAGCTGGTGAACAAATCTCTAATGCCACGCTGCTGATCAGGGATGGGAAGATCGAGGCCGTTGCCCAGTCGGGTAGCATCCCTTCAGGCTATCAGGAAGTTGATCTCACTGGAAAGTATATATATCCGTCTTTCGTAGACTTGCATACGCACTATGGGCTTCCTGAGCCCGACAAAGATCAAGGGGGTGGGGGATATTTCGCTCGTGAGCAAATTCCACCTAAGGTAAGAGGAGCCCACAGCAGCAACGACGCGATAAAAGCCCATTACCGGGCGGGTGCTCACTTTGATCCGAACTCCAAGGCTGCTGAAAGTCTCCGTAAGCAAGGGTTCGGAACGGTGCTTTCCTTCCGAGACGATGGGATAGCACGGGGTACTTCAACGCTCGTCACCTTGGGCAACAACAATGCCAATACGGAGATGATTCTTTCCGATGCCGCCGCCCACTTTTCTCTAAGCAAAGGGACCTCTAGGCAAAATTATCCTCGATCGATGATGGGATATATATCGTTGCTGAGGCAAACTTTTCTGGATGCCGATTGGTACGGGGCACAGTCGCCAAAACCCTATGCTGACCAGGCACTGGAAGCATGGATAGACCATCAGGACAAACCACAGATTTTTGACGCTGGTTCTTGGATCAACGCGTTGAGAGCCGACAAAATCGGAGATGAATTCGGCATTCAGTACATCATCTGCGGCGGCACCGATTTGTATAAAAGAATCGATGAAATCAAGAATACCGATGCACAGTTTATCGTGCCGCTCAATTTCCCAGAAGCTTTTGATGTAGAAGATCCGCTTGATGCGGAGAAGGTAACCCTGGGGGATATGCTGCACTGGGAATTGGCCCCAGGCAACGCAGCTGCATTAGAAAATGCGGATGTGACTTTTGCCTTTACTGGCCATGGGTTGAAAAAAGGGCAAGACCTGATCAAGAACATTCGCACGTCGATCAAACATGGACTATCCAAAGAAACTGCACTGGCTGCCCTCACCACTGTGCCTGCTGAAATGGTGGGAGCAGGCGATATAATCGGATCACTGGAGAAAGGCAAGCTTGCAAATTTCCTTATTACGAGTGGTGAACTGTTTGAGGAGAAGACCATTATTCACGAGAACTGGACTAGAGGCCATCGCCACGCATTCAAACCCCTGTCCGTAAAGGATCATGCGGGCACGTATCAGATGCAGGTAGGTCAGCGTAGCTATTCCCTGGAGGTAGATGGACAGGCTGGCAAGGAGAAGTGCATTTTTCGAGTAGACGACTCTACTGAGATATCAGTCAATTGCTCCATAAGTGAAAACCTGGTCAATCTCAACTTCCTGGCCCCTGGTAAAGAGGGGAAGACGAGACTTAGCGGTTGGGTAGATGGTGAGCGCTGGGCAGGCAAGGGCCAGTTGGAGGATGGATCATGGGTTGATTGGGACGCTCGACGGACGAAGACCTCGGAAGCGCAAGAGAAGCAAGAGGAGGAGGACGAAGAAGAACCTCAGAACCTTGGCAAAATACGCTATCCCTTTGTAGCCTATGGACTTACCTCATTGCCGGAGCAAGGGGACCTGCTCATAAAAAACACCACGGTATGGACCAATGAGGAAGACGGAATACTGGTGAATACGGATGTCCTTCTACAGAATGGCAAGATCGCTCGCATCGGTCCTAACCTGCGTGGGGGCAATGCACGCATCATTGACGGTACCGGAAAGCATCTCACGGCAGGCATTATTGATGAGCATACACACATTGCAGGAGGGGGCAACGATGTAGCCACTAATTCAGGCATGGTCCGCATTGGAGATCAGGTTAACTCCGAGCAAATTAGCATTTATCGCACGCTGGCAGGCGGTGTGACAGCGGCTCAGGTTCTCCATGGGTCTGCAAATCCCATTGGCGGGCAATCAGCACTGATCAAACTGCGATGGGGTGCTGCACCGGAGGACTTGAAAATAGAGGGCGCGGATGAGTTCATCAAGTTTGCACTGGGAGAAAATGTAAAGCGGTCTCGCAGTCAGAATTCTATCCGCTATCCGCAGACACGAATGGGGGTTGAACAAGTCTACGTGGATGCCTTTAGTCAAGCCGAGGAGTATGGCGAAGCCTGGAAGCGATATCAGGCTGGTACGGGACCAAAACCGCGTCGGGACCTGGCTCAGGAAGCCATGTTGGAGATCATCAATGGAGAGCGATTCATCACTTGTCACTCCTACGTGCAATCAGAGATAAATATGTTGATGAAGGTGGCTGAGCGCTTTGGTTTTACCATCAATACGTTTACCCATATCATGGAAGGGTATAAGGTGGCCGACAAGATGGCCAAGCATGGGGTAGGGGGCTCTTCCTTTTCCGATTGGTGGAACTACAAATGGGAGGT
>JAHQVP010000012.1 GCA_019634275.1 Saprospiraceae bacterium | reverse complement strand
TGGTGCTAAGGAATCTGGCCTAACCTGTGTCTTAAAATACAAGGCTCCCCGGAGGAAGTGCTGGCTGCTGTCTGTAAGATAGAATTGAAATGGCGACGCCACCGGTCCCTCAAGGTCGAAGATTGTTCCCTTCACATCATGCTCATTTTGGACTTTGAGCTCTTCTATGTAGGTGGCTTTCTTGTTGTGCTCATTGGTAAGTCGATAAGCATCATTGTGCAGCTTCTCCAAGGGATTCGTTTCCGTAATCGCATAATAACTAAAGTGCACTGCGCAATTTAATTCCGGATAGGTAAGATCAAACCAACATGGATCATGTGCTTCGAACAAAGGAGAGCGGTCGTTTTCGAAAATCACCTTGGTATAAGTCGGGCGCTTAAATCTAAAGTGACAAGCCTCCTCCTCAAAGGGTACCGCATCACCTTGTGGCAATACAACTTTTGGGTAGATTCTTGGCTTGGGCAACAAGAGTTCCCCACCACAACTCCATGCAAGAAGACTAACCAGGAATAGTAATCTGAATTTTTTCAATGCGCCTTGGTGTTACAGCAATGATCTTGAAACGAAAATCCCGAAAACGTATTTCAGAGTTCTTCTGTGGAATTTTCCCCAACATTTCTAATAGCATACCAGCAAAACTGTCTGCTTCGCCCTTAACCTCATCAAAGGTATCCGTTTCCGCACCAATAACTCTACACATATCATTGAGTAGAGTCTTGCCTTCGAAGATAAAATTGCGCTTGTCCAACTGTTCGTATTCCACCTCTGTCACATCATCGAACTCGTCACGAATATCACCGATTACCTCCTCCATGATGTCCTCCAGTGTGACCAATCCTGCACTGCCTCCAAACTCATCGACGACAATGGCCATGTGTGTACGCTCTTGCTGAAATTCTTCCAACAACTCATTGATGCGTTTGGCCTCGGGGACAAATTTTGTTTCCGTTCGCAGTAACTTTTGCCATAAGAATCCAGGACTCTGGTCTAAATAGATAAGCAGGTCCTTGGCATATAAAATGCCTTTAATGTTGTCAAAGTCTTCTTCAAAAACAGGTATGCGAGAGTATCCAGAATCCTTAATCACCTGCAGTACATTATCATAAGTGCTGGAGATGTCCAAAGCCACCACGTCCACGCGGGATCGCATGATTTGCTTACAGGTCAAATCGCCAAACTTGACGATGCTCTTCAAAATGTCGATCTCCTTATCCGAATTTTTTTCCTGCCTGACCGTGAGTTCGATTGCCTTGTCCAAGTCATCCTTGAGGTTTCTACTGCCCCCTGCTTCCTGTCCAAGACGATCTTCAAACCACGTTGACCACCTCACCATAACAGAAGTCAATGGGCCAAAAATGGACCTCATGACCATGAGCGGTCCGGACATTAGCCGTGCCATACGCACTCGATTTACATTAGCGTATATCTTAGGCGATACCTCACCAAACAAAACCAAGAGAAAAGTGGCAAATACCACCGTGACGAGGTACTCTACTGCCGAAGACCATTGCGATACAGAAAACAAACTCCCAAATTGATCATGTAGAGACTGTCCCCATGAAGAAAATACGGATCCATCAAAGGCTTGCCGAATTAAAAAATCAGAAAGAATAATGATGGCAATATTGATCAGGTTGTTCGCGATCAAAATGGTAGCCAAGAGAATTCTTGGCTTTGTTTTCAAGCGCAATATTCGGTTTGAAGACTTTAAATTGTCTTCTGAAAACCCATTTAATTCTGATGGTCCCAACGAAAAATAAGCCACTTCTGATCCAGAGACTAAAGCGGACGCAATCAGTAGGGCAAACAACACCAACAAGCCAAACGTGGTGCCCGTCCAAGAATGGAGTACTACGATAAAACCAGCTAAGAAAAGCGTGTGGGTTCCCGAAGGAGGAGGTTCAGTGTCCAAATCAGACGGTTGGTTCGCTAATGTCAGAACGGTAAGTCATCATCGTCATCCATCGGAGTAGTGGTCGCACTCGTGACGGTCCCAGTCACCGGTGCACCGGTAGTTGGAGCCGCTGGAGCACTGTCGGTTTCCTTTTGATACGAGGTGGGTGCATCCGCGGCACTTGGAAAAGCGGTGTCCGGTCTGCCGCCTTCACGACGATCCAACATCCGAAAGGTATTAGCAACTACTTCGGTGATGTATCGATCGTTACCGTCCTTGTCTTGATATTTGCGATGCGTCAACTTTCCTTCAACATAGATCATCGAACCCTTCTTCAAGGAACGCTCAGCTCGCTCGGCTAAGGCTCGCCACATCACGATGTCATGCCACTCTGTATTTGTCTGCCACTCACCAGATTTGTCGCGGTAGCTTTCATTGGTTGCAATCGACATTTTGGCCACTGCGGCGCCATTGTCTAAATGCCTTACTTCAGGGTCGCGGCCCAGATTACCGATTAGAATTACCTTGTTAATCATTGGTGCAGTTTGTTAGAACAGTAAATTTAAAGTTACTGCTTTATCATTTAAATACCAATCCAGGGCCCGCGGAAAAGCATACTTGCAGACTTGCTTGCGATCCACCCGCTCGTAGTCTTCTAGTCCTGCATCATCTTGAATTCTTGCTTCCAAAAACATGCATTCGATCGTCTGGTGAGAGAGTTGTTGAATGCGATTTGCAGCTGCGGGATGAAAGTCAAAATCAAAAGGTATAACCTTATCAAGTTCTTCTGTTGTCAACAGCCCTTCGTGTTCTATCAGGTAGAACTCATACAAGCCCTTCCATATGTCATTACCTCGTCGCTTCCTTATGAAAATCTGATCGTCCAGGTTGAAAATCAAGTAGTGGAAGTACCGTTTACGTTTCGGTTTCTTGGGCTTCTTCTTGGGGATATTGTGCACTTCTCCCATAGCGTGTGCTCGGCAATGAGACTGTATGGGACAGTCCCCGCAGTGCGGATTTTTGGGTCTGCAAAGAAGGGCGCCAAAATCCATAATGGCTTGATTAAAGTCTGCTCCTTGTGCAGGAGGCAACATACGGTCTGCCATGCTCTGAATCTCTCGAACAGTCGAAGGCGCATTGACCGGAGCGTCTATCCCTGCGACTCGAGCAAGGACACGTATCACATTTCCATCCACAACTGCATAGGGCAAGTCGTAGGCGAAAGAGGCAATCGCAGCCGCTGTGTAGGTGCCAACACCTTTTAAAGCAAGAAGCCCCTCGTACGTGTCTGGAAAATTCCCATTATTCTCCAATGCCACTTGGCGTGCGGTAAAATGGAGGTTTCGTGCGCGTTGGTAGTATCCGAGGCCTTCCCAAGCCTTCAGGATCTCATCGATCGGGGCTGCTGCCAGTGATTCTACCGTGGGAAAGCGCTCTACAAATCGCAGATAGTACGGAGTGCCTTGTTCTACTCTTGTCTGCTGCATGATGATTTCCGAAAGCCAAATCTTATAGGGGTCCCGATCAACCTTCCAAGGCAGCGACCGATCGATCCGACTGTGCCAGCTCAAAATGTTTTTGCTAATCGCAGCGTAATTGCGCTCCTTCATCTAAAAACCACTAATTTACTATAACATCTACTACGCCCATGTCCATCTTTACTGACCTGCTGGATACGCTATTTCCCTCTCTTTGTCCGGGATGCCAGGCCAACTTGTTGCCAGGTGATAACTACTTTTGTGTGGCATGCAGCTATGCATCTCCTTGCACCGACTATCATCGATTGCCTCAAAACAATGCCCTCGATCGCATTGCCGGTCGGACTCAATTTGCTCACGGAGCTTCCCTTTTTCGTATGTATCCAGAAGGGCGGGTACATGCTCTAATGCATGAAATAAAATATCGTGGTCGATGGAAACTAGCCGAGAAGCTGGGACGTGCAATGGGATCTCTAATGGTGGAGGAAGGCCACCTATTTCCACAGGATCCAATTATAGTCCCCGTACCGCTGCATCGATCTAGAGTGCGCAGCCGGGGTTATAATCAGAGTCACCATCTGGCAAGCGGTCTGGCTCAAAGTACCGGATGGCGGCACTGTCCAAACTTCCTGAAAAGAATCGTCGACACGCCTAGCCAAACCAAGTTATCACGCCTTAATCGATTGCAAAATCTAAACGGTGCTTTTGAGGTAGTCGATGGAATACTACCTCCTAATATGGATCTGTTGTTATTGGATGATATCCTTACCACAGGGGCTACCATGGAGGCATGCTACCGCACGCTCATGAGCAGTGAACCACGAACGATATCCTTTTTGACGGTAGGGTTGGCTTTTTCCTAGCGCTCTCAAATTTTCTACTTTTAGTCGAAAGCTACTACCGGTATGAAGTACATCTTTATTCTTTTTGCCATGAGCTCGTTTATGCTCTGCGCACAGACTCCACAACCTGGCATTCTCGATATGCGTGCACGAGCGGAGATGATCGACGATATGTTAGAAGATCGCATCGATAATCTTCTGCCCACCCTAATGAGACGGGAAGGGATCGATATGTGGGTGATTATTTCGAGGGAGTACAACGAAGATCCGGTGATGCGCACCATGTTGCCCAGTACTTGGCTTAATGCGCGACGGCGCACCATCATGGTATTCTTCGATCCTGGTAATGGCGAGCCCATTGAAAAGATTGCAATCGCCCGGTATGCCGTGGGTCGGCTTCTCAAAGGTGAATGGGATATCGATGTATACCCCAACCAATGGGAGGCTCTTCTCAATCTTATCGAGTCAAAAGACCCTAAACAAATTGGGATCAATCAATCAGACTATTTTGGACTAGCAGATGGCCTTGTTCATACCGAGTATGAGACCTTCATGAAGGTGTTGTCTCCAGATCTTCGATCACGGGTAGTGTCAGCCGAACGTCTTGCTATTGCTTGGTTAGAGACACGCTCTGATAAAGAACTGGCCATCTATCCGATGATCTGCCGACTGGGCCATTCCATCTTACAACAGTCTCTTTCAGAAAAGGTCATTCATCCAGGCATCACCACCACAGCGGACGTAGTTTGGGATTTGCGACAACGGGTTTCCGATCTCGGGCTGGATACGTGGTTTCATCCCACGGTATCCATTCAACGATACGACCCCGACAACTTGGATCATTTGCGTACGTTCTCCAAGCGACCAGATCAAAGAATCATTCAGCCTGGTGACTTGCTCCACGTAGACTTTGGCATCACCTACCTGCGCTTAAATACCGATCAACAACAACACTTCTATGTTTTGAAGCCAGGTGAGCACGATGTACCAGCTGCGCTCCAGGAGGCCTTTAAAAAGGCCAATCGACTACAGGATATCTTAACCAGCAAATTTGACGAAGGCCTAACGGGAAATGAAATTCTAAAAGCATCGCTTGAACAGGCTAAGCAGGAAGGGATTGTTGCATCCATATATACGCACCCCATCGGTGTACATGGACATGCTGCCGGACCGGCGATTGGCATGTGGGACCAACAAGGTGGCGTCAAAGGTACTGGCGACTATCCTCTCTATCAAAATACTGCTTATAGCATCGAACTTAATGCTGCGTCTGAAATTGAAGAATGGGGCAAGGTAGTACGCATCATGTTGGAAGAGGACGGTGTCTTTACTAAGGATGGCTTTGAGTTTCTGGATGGAAGACAAGAGCAAATCTTTTGCATTCCGAGAAAGAACTAGTTGTTGTTTAGTCTAGATCCGATCTTAACCAAGTAAGCACTTCTTAAGGTTGCAGTTGGAAACTTCTCACCAGTCAATTTCCCACCTGGGCTCCACCCCATGCAAATGTTTGACGAAGTAATTCCATCGCAACTTGGTAAAATATTTCTGGTGTGCTCCTCGATAGCCATGACGCTGACTCGGGAAGATCATCAGATCAAATGGTTTATCCGCTTGGATGAGTGCCTCGGCGAGCTTAAATGTCGCAGAGGGATTAACGTTTTCATCTAGCCCTCCGTGCGTTATGAGCAATTTGCCTTTGAGATTGCCTGCCATCGTAATGTTGGACTGCAAATGATAGGCCGAGTCAACAGGCCAGCCCATGTACATCTCTGGCCACCAGGCCTTCTCCATCCTATGGTCATGATCTGCTGAGCTTGCCACGGCCACTTTGTACGTTTCCGGGTAAGCAAGAACGGCATGACCTGCATCGTATCCCCCTGCAGAATGACCGAATATGCCCACTCGTTCAGCGTCAAACCAGGAATGCCTCCTGCCGAGTTCCTGGATGG
>JAHQVP010000108.1 GCA_019634275.1 Saprospiraceae bacterium | reverse complement strand
CCCAGATTTATGCTACCTACCAAGATGTCATCTACGACGAAGGCCAAGTCCTCAGAACGACCAGCGAGGACAACGGATTCTATCTGGGGTAGCTCATGGAAAAGTGGTAGAGCTCACATAAGAAAGGGCCACCTAACGAAAGGCAGCCCATCATATAAGTCTTTGAAAATCAGCTTTTAAAGTCCAGCCACAAATTTGGTCAACTTACTCTTCAAGTTGCCGGCCTGATTGGCATGGATGCTGTTGCGCTTGGCCAGTCGATCGATCATGCTGATGACCTTAGGAAGGAAGCCTTCCGCTTCCGTTTTGTCCGTCATGCTGCGCAGATTGCGAATGGCAGTACGCGTCGATTTTTTATAATATCGATTACGGATTCGTTTCTTGGCGTCTTGCCGGATTCGTTTCTTGGATGACTTATGATGTGCCATGCATTTTACTTTTAGCGGGCGCAAATGTAAGAAGAAATGTTTTTTTATTCAGCAAAAGGACACCTTATTATAAGGATAACACATTAAAATTATTTCATATGAATGTCTCTCAAAATTTGGTTTGCACCCTGAGAGCCCTTATTTTTGGGGCATATTAAACAATTTCTTCATTTAAAACTTCTAAGATGAATAAAGGAGAATTAGTAGACAGCATTGCTGATAAGTCAGGAATCTCAAAAGCAGATGCCGGACGAGCTTTGGATGCTACTATGGAGTGCATCACTTCATGCCTCAAAAAAGGAGACAAAGTGACTCTTCCTGGTTTTGGTACCTTTTCGACCACCAAGAGAAATGCACGTACGGGTCGAAACCCAGCCACGGGAGAGACCATCAAAATCAAAGCGAAAACTGTTGCCAAGTTTAAGCCTGGTAGCAAGTTGGCCGACGCAGTTAACTAATTGCGCTTTCGGCAGCGATAAAATGGAAGGCAGCGATCAACAAATTGATCGCTGCCTTTTTTGTAGCATCAAGATCACTATGTTTGTACCGTGGCATCACTAGCAGAATTACAATCAACCGCTACGCAGGTGCGTAGAGACATCCTAAGACAAGTACATTATGCGACTTGTGGGCATCCTGGTGCTTCTCTGGGATGTGCCGACCTCCTCACAGCACTCTACTTTGAGATCATGTCCTATACGCGCACCTTCCATATGGACGGAGCCAATGAGGATGTGTTTTTTCTTTCCAATGGACATATATCACCCCTGTGGTATAGCATACTGGCCAGGGCTGGATTTTTTGACATCCGAGAGCTGTCTACATTTCGCCAGATGAATTCGCGATTGCAAGGACATCCCGCCACCCACGAGGGGCTGCCTGGTGTAAGGGTCGCTTCGGGATCGTTGGGGCAAGGTCTTTCCGTGGCCATTGGAATGGCCTTGGCAAAGCGGCTAAACGGTGACAACAAAACCGTCTACGTGTTGACCGGAGATGGAGAGCTACAGGAAGGCCAGATATGGGAAGCGGCAATGAGTGCTCCGCACCATAAGGTCGATAACCTGATTGCCATCGTTGATTGGAACGGGCAACAAATCGATGGCCCCAATGAAAAAGTCATGAGTTTGGGAGACCTTCCCGCAAAATGGGAATCCTTTGGTTGGATTGTCTTGCAGATGGATGGCAATGACATGACGTCAGTCCTGAATACCCTCAAGCAGGCCAAGGATATGCTCGGCAAGGAAAGACCGGTGGTGATCCTCATGAAGACAGAAATGGGCGCTGGTGTCGATTTTATGATGGGGACCCATAAGTGGCATGGGGTGGCGCCCAATGCGGAGCAGTTGGAGCAGGCTTTGGCGCAGCTGGAAGAGACGCTGGGAGACTATCCCTATGATCCCGAATACAACCAAGTTTGAGGGAGAGCGTTGCCATTAGTGCTTCCTTTTTGACAGCAAAAACACTAGACGGATCCTTTAAAGCCGGCAGGTGTAGTTAGATTTTAAATAGACAAAACAGCTTAAAACTAAGACCGCTATGATTGATGGATTTCCAGTGACCGGAAAGAAAGCTACTCGAAATGGATTTGGCGATGGCCTATTCGAAGTGGGGCAGCAAAATGACAGGGTCGTGGCACTTTGTGCGGATTTGGTCGGCTCACTAAAGATTCAATCGTTTATAGATGCCTATCCCGAGCGGTTTTTTCAAATTGGAGTGGCCGAAGCCAATATGATGGGCATTGCCGCGGGCCTTGCTACGGCAGGGAAGATTCCCTTCACGGGAACATTTGCCAATTTTTCGACTGGGCGGGTCTATGATCAAATACGCCAGTCCATTGCCTACAGTCATAAGAACGTCAAGATATGTGCGTCTCATGCGGGACTGACCTTAGGGGAGGATGGTGCTACCCATCAGATTCTCGAGGATATAGGATTGATGAAAATGCTTCCGGGCATGACCGTGATCAATCCATGTGACTACAATCAGACGAAAGCGGCCACCATCGCCATTGCGGATCACTATGGCCCCGTGTATCTGCGCTTCGGCAGACCAGGATGGCCTATCTTTATGCCTGAGGATCAGCCCTTTGAGATTGGCAAAGGGATCTTAATGAAGCCCGGATCGGATGTCACGATTCTGGCGACAGGACACTTGGTCTACAAAGCCATGGAAGCCGTCGAAATTCTGGAATCAGAAGGCATCAGTTGCGAGCTGATTAACATCCATACCATTAAGCCACTCGATGAGGAACTGATTTTGGAGTCGGTATCCAAAACAGGATGCTGTGTGACTGCTGAGGAACATCAGAGGCTCGGGGGGCTGGGAGGTTCTGTTGCCACGCTTCTCGGGATGAAGAAGCCTGCACCGATGGAGGTTGTTGCCGTCAATGACACTTTTGGAGAAAGTGGTCCACCCGTAGACCTGATGGATAAGTATGGAATAGGTACAGAAGACGTAGCAAAAGCGGCAAGAGCAGCAGTTAATCGTAAGTAAGATGAAGTTTGAATCCAAAGTAATCCATGCTGGCATAGCGCCAGATCCTTCTACCGGCGCGATCATGACGCCGATCTTTCAGACCTCTACGTATGTGCAGGATGCTCCCGGAAAGCACAAAGGATATGAGTATGGCCGTACGCAAAACCCCACCCGATCCGCGCTGGAAGCCAGCCTGGCGGCTTTAGAAAACGGAACACATGCACTGGCCTTTGCATCAGGCCTGGCCAGTATGGATGCCGTGTTGAAGTTGCTTGAACCGGGGGATGAGATTGTCTCGACGACCGACGTGTACGGCGGGTCCTATCGATTGATTGTGACCCTCTTCGAACGCTATGGCATCAAAGCGCACTTTGTTGACTTTGGAGACGCAAGCGCCCTAAAGAGCGCTATCAATGATCGCACTCGATTGATCTGGTTTGAGACTCCCACCAATCCAATGCTTAAGATTGTGGACATACGCCGGGTTTGTAAGTTGGCTCCTGCCAATGCGCTGGTGTGTGTAGACAACACATTTGCCAGCCCCTATCTGCAGCGACCATTGGATCTGGGTGCAGATATTGTGATGCATTCTGCCACGAAATACATTGCGGGACATAGTGACGTCATCTTGGGAGCATTGATTTGCAAAGATGCCGAACTGGATGCCCGACTCCGATTTATCCAAAATGCAGCCGGCGGAGTTCCGGGACCCATGGACTGCTTTTTGACCTTGCGAGGCATTAAAACTCTTGCGGTGCGCATGGACCGTGCATGCTCCAATGCGATGCAAATCGCACTCTATTTACGTAAGAATCGCAAGGTGGCTCAAGTTTATTTTCCCGGATTTGAAGACCATCCGGAGCACCGTTTGGCCACTCGTCAAATGAAGCACTATGGCGCCATGATCTCCTTTACCCTTAAGGAGGATACCAAAAGAGCCGCCAATAGAATCCTTCGCAGGACCAAGATGTTTAGCCTTGCAGAATCTTTGGGTGGTGTGGAATCACTCATTGGCCATCCGGCCAGCATGACGCACGCTTCGATACCCAAGAAAGAGCGAATGGCGGCAGGCATCACGGATTCGCTCATTCGATTGAGCGTCGGCATCGAGCATGTGGATGATCTGCTATCCGACATTAAGCAGGCGTTAGGTTAAGGAGGACCGATGCCCTGGAGTGGATCTGGGATCATTAAGATCAGATGGTTATACATACTATCTGATTGTTATCTTTGCAGGTAGGTGAGTCAGAAGAAAACAAGGCTGCTGATCTTCATTGTTGCATACAATGCGGAACATCACATTGAGTCTGTCCTGGATCGTATTCCTAAGGAGATCTACCAAATCTATGATTATGAGATTCTGATCATTGATGATTCTTCTAAGGATCAGACTTTTGCCAAGGCCAATGCTTATAAACTCGCCAATGAACAAGTCAACCTTAAGGTTCTTTATAACCCCATCAATCAAGGATACGGCGGCAACCAAAAGTTGGGCTATACGTATGCAGTTAGACATGGGTTTGATCAGGTCGTGCTGCTGCATGGTGATGGTCAGTATGCCCCTGAGGTTATGGACGACCTCATCCGTCCTCTTGCCGCCGGAGAAGCGGATGCTGTATTTGGCAGCCGTATGATGCAAAAAGGAGACGCGCTCAAAGGGGGGATGCCATACTATAAGTACATCGGCAACAAGATCCTCACGGGTTTACAGAATCGGATTCTGGGGGCAAGTTTGTCGGAATTTCACAGTGGTTATCGTGCGTATTCAGTGGCTGCATTGGCCCGCCTGCCATTCGATCGCAATAGCAATGACTTTCATTTTGATACCCAGATCATCATTCAATTTCTATTGGCCGATTTCCGTATTAAGGAGATCGCCATTCCTACCTTTTACGGGGACGAGATTTGCCATGTGAATGGCATTCAATATGGATGGAACGTTCTGAAGCATTCACTGATTAGTCAGTTGCATAAGAAGTCAGTTTTTTACAATCGTGCCTTTGACATCAATCAGCGTTCGGACTACTCCCTTAAGCTGGGATATGAGTCCTCACATACCTATGCGATAGATGCAGTTCAAGAAGGCAGTACGGTGTTGGATATAGGAGCAGGCATGGGCTTTGTGGCGACCGAGCTTAAGAAGAAAGGTTGTAAGGTGACGGGCATGGACTACGTAGATCCTCCGGACGGCATTTTCGAAGCCTTTTATAAGACAGATCTGGACGACATCGATCTCGAGTTTAAAATGGATCATTTTGATCACGTGCTCATGCTGGACGTGATCGAGCATCTCAAGGAGCCGGAGTTGTTTATGGATGCAGTACGCGCGCGGATGGGCATGCACCAACCAAGATTTATCGTTACGACACCCAACATTGCATTTGCTTTTATCCGTTTGCAATTGCTGATGGGCAATTTTAACTATGGCAAACAAGGCATTTTGGACATGACCCATAAAAGGCTGTTCACCTTTAAGAGCCTTCGCGTCTTTTTTGAGCAGACGGGATATCAGATCAAGCGCATCAAAGGTGTACCGGCACCATTTCCTAAAGCTTTGGGGGACAACGCCATCGCTCGTTTGCTGGTTGCATTGAACAAGGCGGGTATTGCCATATGGAAGGCCTTCTTTTCCTATCAGATTTACATCGAGGTCGAACCTCTTCCGGTGGTGGATTCGCTACTGGAATTGGCCATCTCCACCAGCAGCGAAAAGGCACTCTCCGAAGCGGAAATGTAGAGTCAGGACTTCATGAAGAAAAGCAAACGAAAAAGCCCTGCTAAACGTGCGATCACGTTTGTGTCTCTGGATGCCAATGCAAAAGATAAATTCGTCGAGTATCAGACTAAATTTCCTTCAGCAAATTTCCTGGTCTTGGATGCGGAGGAGGATTTCCTCTCCATCAGACAGAATGGTCTCGAGGAGCATGTACTGGCTCATGCCATTTTCGTGAGTGGCAAACCTTTCCCAGATGTCGCCTCGATCAGAAAGTTGTATGCCAAGCGCGCGCAGTGCTCAGAAGGAGAGGTGCTTACACTCGAAGGCAGCCATCAAGCGTATCTGGTTAGTGGAAATCACGCGATTGAAACACTGATCGGTTTGCAGGGCTCTCCTGTAGCACAAGACGAGTGGTTCGCTGTGCTGAAGGCATTGGCTTTCCACTCCAGAAAGATCGTCGAAGACCCACAGGGTCCAGCCACCCTTAATTGGTCTTCCTTACAGCGATCCCTACAATCGATTCTTCCTCGATGGAAATCTGCGTTGATGTGGCCCTTCACCAGATTAGGTGATTTAAAATCCTTTGGTGACGCTCCTTTTTTCGGAAGGTTTTGCTTTTCCATCGTATCTGTACTGATGCTTATCTCAATGTTGGCGATGTCGGGTTCTGCCGGCATTTCCGGTGATGAGTTTCGATATCGCAGACAATCGGAGAAGGTCTTTAAATACTTCCGGACAGGAGGGGAAGACAAGAGTGCCGTAACCCGTTCTGGCATTGACCCCCAACATTACAATGCACAGAGTTTTGACGTCGTCATGTCCTGGCTGGAAAAGGTCGTCAAGCCTAAGGATGCATTCAAGATGAGACATCGTTTCAATGCCCTGGTAGGCTGGATCGGTATCTTTTTCGCTGGCCTGCTGATGGGCAGGATGTTTGGCTGGCAGTTTGGCATTTTAGCGATGCTGCTGCTGTTTTGTTCGCCGCGGTATCTCGGTCACTGCTTTAATAACCATCGTGATATACCAGTAGCCACGGCCTATATGGTGGCGCTCTATTTTTTTACTCGCTATTTTAAGGAGTTTAGATCCGTTCAATGGACAACACTGTTGGGAATGGTCATGGCCATCGCATTTGCTTTTAGTATTCGATTGGCTTCGGGAGTACTTTTGATTGGTGTTCTGGGTGTATTGACGGCGATTCATTTGGTAAGGAGTCAGTTGAGCAAGGGACTCTATGGCCCTGTGCAGGGCATCATCTGGCATCTCAAGTATTTAGTGCCAGCTGCCATTGCTTCATTTGCGCTGGGTATTCTCCTCTGGCCCTTTGGCTTAGAGGCTCCCATCAAAAACAGTCTGGAAGTCTTCAATGCAAGTTCAAATTTGGGAGTTTCTCTTCGACAAATATTTGACGGAGAGGTAATCATGTCCAATCAGATACCGCTGCACTACTTGCCTAAATACATCCTAATCAGTACGCCGCTGCTGATTTTAATCGGTTTGCTCTTGGCTCCCCTTTTTGTGATCAAAAGCAAACGGAAGGAGCCTTTTGTGATCTTTTTGATTGCCTTTGCCTTCTTGTTTCCACTGATCTATTCGGTTCTACAAGTCAAAAACGACTATGGGGGTTGGAGACATTTTCTTTTTATCTATCCTCCGATGGCTTTGCTGGCCACTTTGGGATTGGGCATGCTCGGTAGACTTCTTCCCGGCAAATTTAGATGGGCCTTTTTCCCCTTACTGTTGATTGGGTTGTTTCACCCCATAAGGTATACGATTGCAAACCACCCATATCAATACACATACTACAACGAAGCCATAGGCGGCATCAATGGTGCACATGGTGCGTTTGAAACAGACTATTCGCTGATGTCGCTGCAAGAGGGAATTCGGTGGATAAAAGCAAATGTGACGGTACCACCAGGCGAAAAACTAACCATTGCGAGCAACGATGGGACGCAGTTACGTTGGGGATTGCGGCAGGATACCGCTCAGTTTAACGCCATTTATAAACGGTACTACGAAAAGTATGATCAGGCGTGGGACTACGGTGTTTTTGCGAATGTCTATGTTCATCCAGATCAGTTGCGAAATGGCCAGTGGCCTCCGGCAAACACCATCCATACCATCAAAGCCGATGATGTCGTACTGTGTGCCATTGTTAAGAGAGAGGACCATCGAGATGTCGAAGCGTATGCTGCTGCCAAAAGCAGGGATCATGTGACCGCCATCCGAGAATTTGAGGCGTTTCTCACTGACAATCCTACCAATGATCAGGCCTGGGCTGGTTTAGCAGCGTCTTACTTTGCTCAGCAGAACTACCCCAAGGCGATTGAGACAGCAGATAAGGGCTTGGCCTTGTTTCCTGCCAATGTGGCTGCACTAAATTACAAAGGATTGGCCTTGCTAAATGCCAAGAACTATCCCGAGGCTGAATCGACTTTTCGGGCACTATATAAAGTCCAGTCGAACAACTATGCTGCTGCGTACTATCTGGCCATGTCGCTGTTTAATCAGCAAAAGGCTCAGGAAGCCAAACAGTACATTGATGCCAGTTTGGCGCTAAACGGAAAGTTTGGTCAGGCGTTTGATCTTGCCGCAAAAATCTACCGCTCACTGGGACTGTCGGCCCAGGCCGATCGGCTCCTGCAGCTCAAATCGCAGATTAAGTAGGGCTCATTACTCTCCCTGATGTCACGAGAGGTTCTCTACCACCATGGCAGAAGCTCCTCCGCCACCATTGCAGATGGCTGCCAATCCATAGCGTCCTTTGTGTGTCTTCAATGCATGAATGAGCGTGACCAGAATACGAGCTCCAGAAGCACCCAATGGATGCCCTAGACTGACCGCCCCTCCGTGGACATTGATTTTTGCCATGTCGAGCTCGAGTTCTGATGCAAAGACCAATGGGACCACAGCAAAGGCTTCATTCACTTCTATGAGGTCAATGTCGGCCCAGGAGAGACCAGCTCTTTGCAGCGCCTTTGGAGCGGCTAGCGTGGGGGCGGTAGTAAAAAATGCGGGTTCCTGTGCTGCGTCAGCATAGGATGCGATCCTTGCCAGTGGAGTCAGACCGAATTGCTCTACAGCATCTTTAGAGGCAAGAAGAACGGCGGCCGCTCCGTCGTTTATCGTGGAGGCATTGGCAGCGGTCACGGTTCCGTCTTTGCTAAAAGCCGGCCGTAGGGATGGTATTTTTTCAAATTTCACTCTACGAAACTCTTCATCTTCGGCAACCACGAGGGGATCTCCCTTGCGTTGGGTAATAGATATCGGCACGATTTCATCTTTAAAATGGCCGTGTTCTGTAGCATTTGCACTTCGACGATAGGACTCCATGGCATACTGATCTTGGTCCTCCCGTGATACCTTGTACTTAGCAGCAGTCTGATCGCCACATACTCCCATGGCACACTGATCGTATACGTCACGCAGGCCGTCCTTCTCCATTCCATCTACCAAATTTCCGGAGCCGAATTTGTATCCAAAACGCGCCTTCGGAAGGTAGTAGGGGATCTGTGACATATTTTCCATGCCGCCGGTCATGACCAGAGCGTTTTGTTCGAGCTCAATGGATTGAGCACCAAACATGGCGGATTTGAGACCGGAAGAACAAACTTTGTTCACAGTAGTACATGGTACGTTGTCTGGAATATCAGCTCCTTTAGCTGCCTGACGTGCAGGTGCTTGTCCTAGATTAGCAGAGACCACATTGCCGAAGAGAACTTCGTCAATATTCGTCGCCTCAACACCGCTTGTGTTAAGCGCCGATTGGATGGCGTAGGCACCTAATTGTACGGCAGATACGCCTGCAAAATGACCACCAAAGCTTCCAATTGGCGTGCGCTTGGCCGCGACGATATATACTTCCTTCATCGTGATTTATTCAGATTGACCAGGGGCGAAAGTACAGCTTT
>JAHQVP010000107.1 GCA_019634275.1 Saprospiraceae bacterium | reverse complement strand
ACCGTACATCAAGCGCCTGGCCACGGTGCCGTTGGAGAAAAGCAAGCAGTCGTACGAGATTGAGATCATTCCCTATGAGCATTTGTGGGAATATGCCTTGGAGTCGTTGGCTTAGCTTGTTCTTGTCCTTTTTTTCCGCAAAAAAGGACCAAAAAACTCCTTGCCGGGCAAACTCTCGCATGGGCCTGCTCTAGCTTAGCATCAGTGGGATGCTCATCTTCGCACTTGAGGGCTCGGGCGCTCCAGGGCTTCGCGACCGATCCCTCACCGTCAAGTGCTCGAACAGTGCCCGCCAAGAGGGACAGGTGCTGCTCACCTGTGTGGTAGCAGTTGTCTGCTTAATAAGGCACCTGGTACGAAGATGGGGATTGACAAGACATATTGCTGTCCTTTTTTTCCGCAAAAAAGGACCAAAAAACTCCTTGCCGGGCAAACTCTCGCACGGGCCTGCTCCTGCTTAGCGTCAGTGGGATTTTCGTCTTCGCACTTGAGGGCTCGGGCGCTCCAGGGCTTCGCAACCGATCCCTCACCGTCAAGTGCTCGAACAGTGCCCGCCAAGAGGGACAGGTGCTGCTCACCTGTGTGGGAGCAGTTGTCTGGGATGTTATTTCACAGCTAGGGAAAGAACAAGTTGTCTGTTCAGGTGCTCCACACTCGTGTGTGGAGGAAGCGGTCTAGTGCAAATCACCTGATGAGAAGATAAGGCATGACAAGGGTGAACAGTCCTGCTGACCTTGAGATCATACTCGGAAGATGTCAGCGCGCGCCCAATCGGTTTAGACCGGCTTTTGCTTTTTGATGCAGACTCAACCGGTACTCTTCGGGACGCAACGTGAGGGCCTGGCGATAACTGGCAATGGCCTCCTCCTTCATGTCGAGCTCTTCGTAGAGATTTCCGGACAGGACGGCGGCATTACAGGCAAAATAATAGGGTTCTCCCCCACCAGTAGCCAAGGTCTGCCTGTAGTCGGCCAGGGCCTCGTCTGTAAGGCCCAGCGCATGGTGTATCCGACCCAGGCGGTAGTGATACTCAATGCGGTGCTTGGCATGTACAAACTCATCGTTGTCCAGGGTGCGGAGCAACTGTGCAGCTTGGTTGTGGTAGCCGCCATCAGATAGTACACGGGCTTTCAACAAATCGCGCTGGGGCAAGGCGTCTTGGCGGGCCTCTTCTAGCGCGGCAATGTCCTCATCTACTCTCGCTTGTCCCAATTTAAGGCAAGCCTCCATGTAGCGATGGTAGTCCGCGTCTCGTCCGTGGATGCACGCATTCCATGCCAACTTCTGATAGGCTTCCTTGATGTAGTGTAGGCCTTTGGTCTGCTCCAAGTAGGACTGTAAGTGATCTGCCGCAGCCTCATCGAGGCGATTGAGCTTTGCCACCCCCAGCATAAACTCCAGATAGGGGAAACTAAAAAAGGCATCGCCAGCGGGGCGAGCTTCAAGCAACGCAATGGCCAAATCATTGCGCCTGGTCTGCATGGCGATATTGGCCTTCACAAAACAGCCGAGTGGGTTGGTGGTCGGGTCCACTTGGGCCGACTCCATGACCTCCCAGGCTCGCTCCTTGTTGTTTTCTAAGTGCAAGAGCAGATAGGCGTACATAACCCGTGTCTCCTGCTCAAACACGAAATCCTCCTGGTCTGCATGCGCCAATACTGCCTCAATCTCGGCCTTGCCTTGGTCGATCGTGCCGTTCATGCCCAGGATCTGCACGCCCCACTTGTAGGCATCCGGCACGGTCCCAATCAAGGCATGCATCAAGCCCAGATTTTTCTGATTGGGCATAAAATCGGGAAAGAGGCGCCGGTTGCGCTCCAACAAATGGAATGCCCGCTTAATCTCCATGACCGCCTGAAAGTATTCCGAAAACTTTACCCGAGTGATCGCCCACTGCAAATAGATGTCCGCCTGGGCATAGAGATAGTAGGGAGAGCTTCGATCGCCCTGGCGCAGCTGATCCAATCGCAATTCTTTGTTGCGGCGTAGCCGCTGATACGTCGTTGTATTCTCCCCGATAAAGAGCGTGAGGCAATCAATATAATTGCGCAATAAGAAATAGATCTGATTATGGGGCTGCTCTACCTTAAGCCTGATCAAAGTTTGTTGCGCCTCCTGAAAACGCAACGAAAAAATCTGCTCATAGGCGAGCCGGGCATCTCCGGAAAAGTCAAAATATCGATCGGTGGACTCCTGTGCAGGCGCAGAAGATGCGGTCAAAAAAAGCAATACACAGCATAGCAGCCTCATGAATTAACCATTGTGCAGGGAGGCATCGATCGGGCCGGGTGCGATGCTACCCGTGTAGTCTTGGGACGTCTGTCGTCCTAGGCCGTCACTCCCGTGACCTCCTCCAAGATGCTGCCGTCCACCAGGATGCGCCCACAGTGCTCGCAAGCAATGATCTTCTTCTGTAAACTGATCTCTAACTGGATCTGCGGAGGAATCTTGTTATAGCAACCTCCACAAGCATTACGCTCTACCGTCACTACTGCCAGACCATTGCGATAAGAGCTGCGCACCTTGTCATAGGCCTTAAGCAAACGGGCTTCTATGTTTTCGCGCTCGGCCTGGGATGCCTTGAGCAATTTCTTCTCTTCCTTCTCGGTCTTTTTGATGATCTTCTCTAGCTCTACCTTTTTGGCATCCAACTCCGCCTCCTTTTCATCAAATTTAGCCTTAGCAGTGCCCATGACTTCCTCTTTGGCTTCGGCATTGACCTCTGCTTCACGGATGCGCTTTTCGGACAATTGGATGTCGAGCTTTTGCAACTCGATCTCCTTGGTCAGCGCCTCGTACTCTCGATTGTTTTTGACGTCATCCAACTGCTTGGTATACTTAGCGATGAGCGTCTCTGCGTCCTTGATGTTTCCGCGGTGATGGGCAATCGCCGCATCTACTTCGGCTTTGCTGTCCTTGAGTTTTTCCAGGCGTTTGCCTAATCCTGCGATTTCGTCTTCCAGGTCGCTTACCTCCATGGGCAGCTCTCCTTTCAATACCAAGATTCCATCTAACTCAGAATCAATGTCTTGCAACTTATAGAGGTCAACCAATCGGTCGCGCACTGTCTTCTCTTTTTTAGCCATTCTTAACCGTAAATTATAGGATTCGTGATCGCTTTAGCGCAATAGGCCGCAAATGTAGGAAATTTCTCAGTTAGCAGGCGCTGCAACAAGTCAATCGTAAAGCGCTCGCTTTCATAGTGCCCAATGTCGAAAATGGTGATCTTGCCATCGGCATCAAAGTACTCATGGTACTTAAAGTCACTGGAGATAAAGACATCTGCACCTAACGCGATGGCTTTCTCCAACAAAAATCGCCCCGAACCCCCGCACAACGCTATCTTTTGAAACTGTGGTTGGTGGAAACGCGTATGCTTGACCCCCGACAATTGCATCTTTTCCTTGAGGTATGCGAGGAACGCCTCTGCTACAAAGGGCGTCGATAGAGACCCCATGACACCACTGCCGATGCGCTTCGAATCAAAATTGGCGTCAAACTTGTCGTCTAAGATTTTTAACTCCGCAAGGCCAAGGCGTCGGGCAATCTCTTCGTTGACCCCATTGTCCAATACGTTATCCAAATTTGTATGGATGGCATAGATGGCGATGTCATGTTTGATGGCCAGTGCTACCGTACGCTGCACGTAGGTGGCCCCCGTCAGTCGCTTCAGTCCTCCGAAGATAATGGGGTGATGGGCTATGATCAGATTACAGTTTTGATCGATCGCCTCCTGCACAATGTCTTCGGTTGAGTCCAAACAAATCAGGGCACCCTGGACTTCCTGACCAGCATCGCCTACCAACAGTCCGGAGTTGTCGTAAGATTCCTGCAATGAGAGAGGAGCAATGGTCTCCAAATATGCGATGATGTCGCTGATCTGCATGCTTAGCTGTTTTTAATACGTTCGATGATCGAAGTACTCGAATGCCCCTCGGTCAGTGGGATGGTCAAGACGTGCCCCTGATAAGAGCGGACCAGGTCGGCGCCTACGATGGTATCCGGATCATAGTCCCCCCCCTTCACCAACACGTCAGGAAGGATCTGCTCAATGAGCGCAATGGGGGTATCTTCTGCAAAAACGACCACGGCATCCACCACCGCCAGTGAGGCCAGCTTAAAAGCACGGGTTTCTTCCTCAAAAATAGGGCGCTCCGGACCTTTTAGTCGTCTTACCGAAGCATCGGCATTGACCCCCACAATGAGACGATCACCGAGATCAGCCGCGTCGGCCAAATAGTGCAGATGCCCCAGGTGTACGAGATCAAAAACGCCGTTGGTGAAAACAATGCGTTCGCCCTCAGCTCGCCATGTGCCTACCTGAGCCACTGCATCCATGAGATGCATAATCTTACGGTTGAGACTATGCCGCTGGGGTGATTTGGGGCTCATAATTTCTATTCATGAGGGGCATGGAAATCAGCGCAATGATGCCAAACAGTACATTGCCCAATATATTAACGGTGAAGAAAATAATCATCGCAAAAGAGAAGGCATCGTCACTGGATATCCCGTATAGCACCAGTCCCGCCACCACCAAAGTATGGTAGCTGCCCATCCCCCCGGGGCTGGGTATGATCATGCCCAGGCTACCGAATACAAACACCATCAATGCGACCTCTAAGCCCAGATGTGCCGTTGGGGCAAAAGCGAAGAAACAGATGTAGGTCATGAGGTAGTACATGACCCAGATCATCACCGAGTGGAAAACAAAAGCGGGAATGTTCTGGAGCTTATTGACCGAGCGAATCCCATCAACAAAACCGATCAACATCTTTTGCAGCTTCTGCACCAGGGGAAATCCGGCAAGTTTGCTTCGCAAGCCGTAAAGGACGGCTACGAATAAAACAGCCCCTGCTCCAATGTAGTACAGGGTATTGGAGGATTCTGCTTCCGCACCACTGCGCTGCTCCAGTACAAAATTCCATAGGGTATCAAACTCAAAGCACAAGGCGAGGGCAAAAACGATCGCAAAAGAAATCATGTCAAAAATCCGATCCACCGTCACGGTGCCCATTAGTTTTTCAAAAGGGACGTGCTCATACTTTGCCATCGCGCCTGCACGCACAAATTCTCCAATGCGCGGAAAGCCCAAATTGGAAAAGTAGAGAAGCATGGTGCTGTTAAATACATTTAAAAAGCGGGTCCTGTATCCAAGAGAATCAATGAGCATCTTCCACCGGTAGGTCCGGTGTACGTTGCTGAGCATGTAGCAAAGAACGACCACCATCAATAAAATGAAGTTGGATCCCTGAAAGTCCTGCCAGACTTTGTCGAGGAGACTGCAATCCGCAGGAGCAATCCCCTTCTCCGCACAAGTCAGTTGGTACTTTGCATTAAGATTGCGGTACAGTAGGATCAGGATGGTTGCCCCGAGGCCCAGAAAGAGCACCAGCTTAAGTGCATTGGAAAGGAATTTTTTCACCATTCTTACTGATCAGTCGGTGAGCTGATTCCCTTTGCCCGGGAAGATGGTCGTGGGTTTGTACGTTTTTGCTTCCTCCGGGGTCATGTACCCATACGAGATGATGATCACCACGTCCCCGACTTCTGCGCGACGTGCTGCAGCTCCATTCAGACAGATCACCCCAGATCCACGCTCTCCCTTGATGACATACGTCTCTATCCGTTCGCCGTTGTTGTTGTTGACGATCTGCACTTTTTCTCCTTCCAGGAAGTTGGCCGCATCCATCAGATCCTCATCAATGGTGATGGATCCGACATAATTGAGATTGGCCTCCGTGATGGCGGCCCGGTGAATTTTGGATTTGAAGATTTTCAAAAGCATAAAGCGAAAGTAAGTTTTTTCGAATGTGCCTCATGCACACTCTCCGTGTGATAAATGGATAACGCACGAAATGGGTTCCTAGGGTGTGTGGTTTGAGGATTGGCTTGTTACGGCTTCCCTCATAAACTGCTGCAGGAGCGTCCGATCCAGGTGGCCATCGATTCGCACGCCGGAACACAGGTCTACACCGGACGGCTGTACCGCATCAATGGCCTTCGCGACGTTGTTGGGTCGAAGACCACCCGCCAGATAGACGGGCACTTGCACGGCCTCCACAATCGATCGACTCACTGACCAATTGTGGGTCCGGCCAGTACCTCCGAGCTTCTTTACCTTTAGGGTGGGGTTTCCGGAGTCGAGTAAGATGGCATCGACATATGGTTCGATCGAGACCGCCTCAGCTACGCTCTCCGGGCCGATCACATGGATGACCTGGATCAGTTTTACCCCAGGCAGAAGTTGACGCAATCCTCTAACCTCATCAAAGGGAACATGATCTACCAACTGTAGGGAGCGGGTGGCCGCATTGCCATGCTCCTTTACAATGGCATGCGCCGTTTGCTTACTGGTTAGCAACCAACTATCGGTCTGATCCGGCAACTGATCCGTAATCTCGCGAATGGCTGCGAGCGGAATGGTGCCCGGCCCACTGGGCATCGGTCCCACCAGCCCCACATGATCGGCTCCCATAGAGATGGCCATGCGGGCTTCCACAATGCTGGAAATGCAACAAACTTTCACCTTAACGTTCATTTGAGAAAGGTACGTCAGTTTGTCAGGATCGTCGAACTCGAAGTGCAGCGGAAGGGTCTCCGAACAATTTATGGAATCAGCGCAGCCCTCTGAGCAGGCTACCAGATCTAATAGCGATCGCGACGGGCGCGCTCCAGATCGCGCTTCGAATCACGGTCTTTGATGCTTTTGCGTTTATCGAACGACTTCTTACCCTGTCCCAATATGACCTCGACCTTGATTAGTCCACGATCATTGGTGTAGATCTT
>JAHQVP010000106.1 GCA_019634275.1 Saprospiraceae bacterium | reverse complement strand
GCTCCCGTGCTGCCATGAGCTACATGAGTGGCATCGATTTCGTTGGCATAACGCACAATGGCCAATGCCTGAAAAACACGCTCGGCACTGACACTCAAGGGATAGGTATTGTTGCGCAGTACATTTCCATAGATGAGATAGCGAATGCATTTCTGATAATACTCCTCAGTAGCATCGATGTGCTTAAATTCTGCGGCACCCAGCAGTATGGCGCGTGCCTTTACTTCTTCTATTTCTTGTGCGGAAAATCCACCGGTGTCGACGAGCACTGCGTGCACCACCAGGTCTTTTTCTTGAGTGAGGTACTTGATGCAGTAGGAGGTGTCAAGACCACCACTGTACGCTAGGACTACCTTATTGCTCTGCTTCATTTTTTTGATTTATAATTCGATCCGAAAGATCCAAGGTCATTTTATCTTTTGATGGGGCCAACATCGCGGTGCACATGCACATTTTATATTCCTTACTCTTTAGTATCTCGTAATTGGAACAGCTGGCGCATCCTTTCCAGAACGCTTCATCTCTGGTCAATTGGCTGTAGGTTACTGGGATGTAACCAAGTTCAGAATTGATCTTCATTACGACCGAAGAAGTGGTGATTCCAAAGACTTGAGCAGAAGGATAGTTGTCCCGAGCCAGATTGAACGCGACTTCCTTGATCTGCTTTGCTAAGCCTTTGCCTCGAAATTCGGGTACTACAATCAACCCACTATTGGATACGTACTTTTTGTTTTCGAAGCTCTCGATGTAGCAGAAACCCACCAGTGTCTCTCCCTGCAACGCAATAACAGAGTCGCCTTTTTCCATTTTGGAAGCAATATACTCGGGCGTGCGAGTGGCAATTCCGGTGCCTCGATCGCGAGCCGAAATCGCGTACTGTTCACAAATTACTTCTGCATATGGCACAAAGTCCGCACTCGCGATAAGTATTTTGATGTCCATGAAATAAGAGAAAATTGAAGATTAAGAATTCGAAAAACGGAGATGGGGGACGTTACCTAGGAGCGACGGCGGCGTCGCCGTTGACGAGTACGTCTAGATGTTGTTCGAATCTTCATTGGCCCGCAAATATAACGGTTCCAATTAAACTTAATTGGGAATTTTCAGTCTCTCTCTAAGATGAGATGGGTGCCGGTCAAGTACGAATAAGATCAAGATGTCTTTAGGTGAGCCCTATTTCTGTGACGCTCCTTTAGCCATTCCATGCCAGCCACGGTCATAAGCAACATGAGAAACCCGTACATGGTGTCTTCTATCGGGATGGTGCCCAATCTGTATCCTATGTTCTCCGAGTTGTTATACCAAACCACCTCTTCGGATATCCAGGATCCGGTCAGAATACCATTTACGATAAAGAATGGCACTAACGTGATCAGATACATCAGCAGAAAGTGGTTTAGATAGTTGCGTTCTTTTCGCAGCAATAGCAGTAGGAAAACAGCCAGCGACAGGAAGGTTACCAGGGGGTACCACCGATCTCGCAAGATGTAGCCAGCTACTGCGAGCATCACCACCAAGAGCCAACATATGGGTCGGGCGGCCAGTCGTAAGTCGGGAAGGTGTTTACGCAAAACATAGTATGTAAAAACGCAAGCGTATGGAATACAGATGAAAAACATGTACTCTTCCAAAGGCAAGCCCGCTATGGTGATCCCCATCAAGTGCTTTTCATTGAAGCCCCAAACCCCCATATCGGTAAACCAGATGTCCCAGAGGAGAAACGGGATGGCCATCATCAATAATGCTGGAAAGAAGTAACGCCACTCTCGATGGAAAGGAAACCACTTCGTGAAGGAAAAGATCAGGGGTATGCTGATGGCCCCGATGTTAACCCAGAGATAGGTACTCATTTGGACTTGCGCTTGAGGCTATATGCAAAGGCCTCTCGAAAATACTTCATGGGTACGAAGAGCATGCCAAAGCACTCTCCTTCCTCTTTGCCAAGATGCTTATGATGTACCTTATGGGCTTTGCGCAAAGCCATGAAGTAGGGCAGGGTGGTACGGCGCAGAATCTTAATGCGCTGATGGATGAATATATCGTGGACCAAGACATATGCCAGACCATATAAGGCTACTCCTAAACCGATGAAAAGCAGCGCATTTATCTCTCCTCCCTGCACTCCCAGCAGACAAAGCAAAAAACTAGGAATTCCAAAGACCAGGAAGAAGGAGTCGTTGCGCTCCAGAAAATGGTCATGGTCCTTGTCATGATGATCTGCATGTAGAACCCAGAGAAAACCATGCATGACGTACTTGTGCGTACACCACGTTACGCCTTCCATAATGACGAATGTGATTAAAAGAATGAGGATGCCACTCATAAACTAATGACTAAAGGTAGAATGAAAGTAAGCTCTTGGCAACAACGTCAATTTGCGATAGTTAGGGATACGGATCCTCCGCTGCAAAATCTGCTCGGCCGATGTAGAGCGGATCTTCTTAAACAGCTTGAGATAATAGATGTAAGCGGTACTAACTCCAAGTCGAGCGGTGCGGGGAAGTCTCTTGATTCCTTCTTCCGCCTTGGCAAAATCCTCCGCTATGGAGTGCTCGATCGCCTGCTTGTCCTCCAATGTTAAATTATCCACATCGATGCCAGGAAAGTAGGAGCGTCCCAGATGCTCATAATCTGCTTTGAGGTCACGCAAAAAGTTGACTTTTTGAAATGCTGCTCCGAGTGCTTGAGCTGGTTCTTTAAGGGAATTGTAAGTGGCGGCATCGCCGTCCACAAAGACCTTAAGGCACATCAGCCCAACCACTTCAGCAGAGCCGAGAATGTACTGCTCAAAATTCTGAAGGTCGTAGGTAACGGGAGCAAGGTCCATGTCCATGCTGTCCAAAAAGCATGAAATGAGCTCATGGTGAATCTCGTAGCGATTAACCACTTCCTGAAATGCATGGAGAACCGGGTTTAGGCTAATGCCTTGTTCGATGGCCTCGAAGGTATCACTCCGAAATTTTTGTAAGAGATAGGGCTTGTCAAATCCATGAAAACTGTCTACAATCTCGTCAGCCAAACGGACAAAGCCATAGATGCTATAAATCGGAGATCTCAGCGTGCGATGGAGCAAAAAGATTCCTGCCGAAAAACTGGTGCTGTACGAAGTAGTTACCGACTTCGCAATATCAATGCAGAGCTGATCGTAGATTGATTTCATTGCTGCAAATTAAGAGGATATTCTTTCACTATTTGAGAAGCGACCACCTTACCCGAGATCAGAGAGGGGGGTACTCCTGGACCGGGGACACTCAGTTGGCCCGTATAAAATAGATTGGGCAGTGTCTTGTTCTTGATCCGGGGTTTTAGAATCGCCGTTTGACGTAGGGTGTTTGCCAGACCGTAGGCATTGCCTCTATAGGCATGATAGTCTTGTACAAAATCTTTGACGCAGTAACTTCTGGAATAGACTACATGGTCCCTGATCGAGTGCGAGACATGATCTTCTAAGCGGTCCATGATAAGATCAAAATACCGCGCGCGTGTCGCCTCATCATCATCAATTCCCGCCGCAATCGGCATTAGAATAAATAGATTTTCGGAGCCTTCCGGAGCCACTGTTGAGTCGGTCTTAGAAGGGCAACAAACGTAAAAGAGAGGGTCTGAAGGCCATTTGGGGGTATCGTAGATTTCGTGAGCATGCGTGGCAAAGTCAGTGTCGAAGAATAAGTTATGATGCTGGAGATCATCTACTTTACGGTCTACTCCTAGATAGAAGAGCAAGCTGGATGGCGCCATGACCTTGCGCTCCCAGTAGGACGGGGAGTAATTTCGTTGAGATGTCGATAACAGATGCTGCTCCGTATGGTGATAGTCTGCTCCCGAAACAATGATGTCACAGTCTACGACTCGATCTTCCATGACCAGTCGGGATGCTTTTCCCTTGCTTGATTCGATCGCCTTAACTTCGCTATTGTATGCAATTTGCACGCCTAGCGCTCGTGCGACCTTTTCCATCGCCTTGACGATTTGATGCATCCCCCCTTGAGGATACCAGGTACCTAACTTAAGTCCCGCATAATTCATGAGAGAGTAGAGTGCTGGCGTTTTATCAGGCGATGCACCCAGAAACAATACAGGAAACTCCATCAAGCGCAAAATCTTATCATGGCGGAAGTACCGCTTTACGAATCGATCGAACGGCGTGAACAGCTGCATTCGAAGAAGCCCTTTTAGTACTTTGAGATTGCAGAACTCGAGAGGACTCAGACATGGGGTCTCCACTAGATCTTGCATTCCGATGCGATACTTCACTTCCGCGTCCTGCATGAAGCGGTCGTACGCATCGGCACTTCCTGGCTCTAGTTCCTCCAGAACTTTTTTAAGCTGATCCTGATTGGCGGGAACGTCCAGTACATCGTCCTTTCCGTAATAAATGCGAAAACCAGGATCAAGCAGATCTAAATCCAACAGGTTACGTACGTCAAATCCAAAATCCTCGAAAAACCGCTCGAAAGTGTCGGGCATCCAGTACCAACTGGGTCCCATATCGAAGGTGAATCCCTCCGCTTCAAAGCAGCGAGCCCTGCCTCCGAGCATGTCGTGCTTCTCGTAGATGGTGGTGTTGTAGCCCGCTTTGGCCAGATAGCAGGCTGCCGATAGACTGGCAAACCCCCCACCAATAACGCCTATGTTGACTGACCGTGCTGTTTTGTCTAAGGATTCCAATGAAATAGTTAAACAGAGTTATGTTGCTTTAGTTTTCAACAAACTACCATAAAGTGAGGAATGCCGGTTAAATAGTTGCACCATTTATATATATGAATAGATGTTATCTGTAATATTAACGTTTACAGATTTTTTCAAATGGTAAATATTTATATATATTTGTTTTAGGCATATGTAATGCCTGACTTAGGAAACTACAACTAAGAAACACTATGTGCTACAGGTCTCTCTTGTGCGGACTCCATCCGAGCCGCATTAAATCGTCTACCACGGTCTTTTTGCTTCTCTTCTGTTCTTTGGGGCCGCTATATGCAGTTAACTGCCTCTCTCATATTCACACCCAGTTGGGCCCTGATTGTACACTTGAGGTTACCCCTTCGATGGTGCTCAGTGATCCTACCATAGACCCTGCTGATGTGGTAATAGAGGTGAGTTATGGCAGCGGCATCGTGATTAATGATGGGGTCCTGCGCATGCAACACATCGGTAGAGACATCAAAGTGAAAATCACCTGCATTGCATCGGATTGTGACGGAGGGGTCTGTTGGACGAAGATTGACCTCAGTGCAGATATCCCACCAGTGTTCGGTCCCGCGTTGGACACCGCAGTATACTGTTATGACTCCCTGCTATTGGCTGATCCTGCTGATGGATCCTACCCATTTTCGCGAAGACTACTCGCATCTTGTGCCAACTCCTCCGGTCCTCACTTTGTCGCCGATTGGATCGAGGTCAGAGACTGTGGTGTAGATGCAGATACCGCTAAGATCATTTACAGAGAATGGTATGCGGAATCGAAGTTGGGTACGCGCGTAGTTGCATTTGATACCATTGCGGTCTTGCGTCTTCCTGCCATCGAAGTGGCTTTGCACTGTCCAAGTTCAGACACCAGCTATTGCGATGCTCCAGAAGAACCATTTGGTCCCTATCTACTTGTTGAAAATCCACCCGGGTCGGGCTTATGCGATACATTCTATTTGTTGTCAATGGAGGCAGAACAAGTTTCCAATGGCTTAAAATGTGGCTTAAATTGGAAGGTTGAGACACACGATTTCGATACAGATTGCGGCAGCATGACGGCTTATGATGTAGAGATTGTACAGAATTGTTTTAGTTCCAACACGGCGTGTGCGGCAGATGCGCCGCCGGAAGTGACCATTATTGGAGGACAGCGGCAACATGCCACTTGCTCTTTCTGGCACATGGTGTTGGACACCTTGGGACCAGAAGTACACTGTGTACCGGGAAAAGACACTTTGATGCAAGGGGATACCGTCATTACCATAATCTCTTCGGGCTCACATGACTGTCTTGCAGATCTTTTCCTGCCTAGTGCTGTGGTGACGGATCTATGTAATGCTCCTAAATATGTCAAAGCAAAGGTAGACAGTACCGAGACAGTCGTTTATTTACCCGCTGGAGGAGATTTGTGGCAACCAGAAAGTAGCGTTGCATT
>JAHQVP010000105.1 GCA_019634275.1 Saprospiraceae bacterium | reverse complement strand
TCTGCAAGCCCGTAATCCTCGGCTCTTTCTTCAAACTCAAAGTTACCCTTGTTGACAAAAAGAGCATTTGCTTGATTGACGCCCTCTTGATAACCGGCATTGCAAACATAAATGTCGAGCAGTCCATCGGCATTGATATCGACCAGGCTTACCCCGGTGCTCCAATGATCTTCGAGTGCTAGAGTAGGAGAAGTGACGTTCTTAAATTTGAAATCTCCTAGATTTTGATATAGTGCATTCGGCACCATATTTCCTGTGAGATAGACATCCTGCAGACCGTCGTTATTGAGATCACCAATGGCCACTCCACCACCGTTGTAAAAATTTCGGTAGCTAAAGATGTTGAAGTCTGGAGTGTTCTTTGCAGCGTTGACAAAATCGATTCCGGAATCGGATGGGGGTATCAATGAGAAATGAGCGTCATCTCCAAGAGCGGAGTCTCGCATAGTGCAGCTCAGCAACAGAAGCATTGCTATGATGGTTGCCGTCGATCCCAATTGTCTCATTCGCTGCAAGATAAAGGTCTACTGTGATGAGCAATAAAAAAGGCTGTCCCCATCAAGAGGACAGCCCTTAACATATACTTACTTACTATCAGTATCCTGGATTTTGTTGCAAATTAGGATTGCTATCCAGTGCCTGCTGTGGAATGGGGAAGAGTACTCTGTGAGCTTCAGTCACAGATTTGGCTTCCCAGGTATTGGTAAAAGTGCCAAAGCGGATCTGATCCGTTCTCCGGAAACCTTCCCAGTACATTTCTCTGCCGCGCTCATCGAGCATGGTTGATTCATCGAGGGATCCAAGTGCAGTAGCTCCACGGGCTGCTCGCAATTCATTAACTGCTTCGAGGGCGGACTTATCTCCTGAACCTCCTCGAAGGATGGCCTCAGCTTTATTGAGCATTACTTCACCAAAGCGAAGGACAATGTAATTGCCGGCTCTTCCGGGATGGTATTTGATGACACGGATGCCCTTATCCGTAGCGGTTCCCGCCAGGGTGACATCGCGAGTAAATTTCAATGGTAGCTGAGTCCTATTGTCAATCACCTCCGCTCCAGCATCGTCAAACTGCTGACCGATCAAGAACCCAGTGCCGATGCCAGAAAATTCACTTCCGTCAGGCTCTGCGGGAGCACCGATACGTTGATCGGCTGCATCGAATTTGTCATAGAAGTCACCCAACGTGGTAAAACCATTCCAGCCTGAAGGATTTTGGCTGTAGTGCAGTGTCATCATCCATCGATTCTGTGGAGTACCCTGAGGAGATGTGAGGATGACTTCGCTTGCTCCTTCTGTCGTAAAGGAGTTAAAATAGTCTGGATCAAGGGAATATCCCTCAGCCTCCACAAGATCTGCGTATTCAATCACCTTGTTCATATCTCCCGCCTCAAAATTGAAGGCATCGCCCCCTCCACTAGTGTAAACTGCCTTATTAAGGAGTACTCGGGAAAGGAGAGCATATGCAGCGGCTTTTGATGCTTGAGTATTGCCTGCTGTTGGACTTATTGCCGGCAGATCTGGAATAGCAGATTCTAAGTCAGCAATGACATCATTCATGGCTTGTTCGCGACTACGCACCGTAGGATCAACTCCGACACCCTCTGTCACTTGTCGGATGGGAACTTGCCCAAAGTAGTCTACCAAGTAAGAAGTATATAGTGCTCGTAAAAATTTTGCCTCGGCCGCAGTCTGAGCATCCGGATTGGAGGCCAATATTTGATTGCATTTAAATGCACGAGAATTTAAATTATTCCAAGCGTTAAGCACGAATGAGTGGGTTGGATCCCACGTGTGAGCGTGCAGTGTTCGCCATACTCCATTGTCGCCCCAATCTACTCCTCGAGTGGGAGGGATCAACTCATCAGAAGTATGTACACCCAGTGAGTATTCATCCGCTTGATTGGTCAAGGAACCGAGGTCTTGATAGGCTGAGTTGAGAAGTTCAACCGGATCTCCGGCCACAAAGCCATCTCCAGTAGTTTCAATTATTATAGAGTCCACCTCCTCCACTTCGAGATCGGTACAGCTGATCATCAGGCCAGTTGTCATCAGACAAATGCCAAGGATGAGGTTGCCAAATTTTAAGTTTTTCATCATCTATTCTTTTAGAAAGTTGAATTAGAATTGAACATTTGCTCCCAGAGTAAAGGTGCGAGCTCGTGGATAGGTGGTGAAATCGATTCCAAATGATGGAACCCCATCGATCGGCTTACTTACATTGACTTCAGGATCCTGTCCACTATAAGAAGTAAACACAGCGAGATTCTGCCCGGTAAAGTAGAGACGAAGCCCCTGGATCTTACTATCTGGGCTCAGTGGGACCGTATATCCTAAAGAAGCATTTTGCAGCCTCACAAAGTCGCCCTTCTCTAGGAAGCGCGTAGATACATCGGGAGCGTTGAGGCGTCCTTCTCCGTTTCCTACCACATCTTTGGTTACGTTTCGACCGTTTGCGAGTGACCCTGCAGTAAAGTAAGCGTTGGCTGTGTTACTGTAGATGGTATGACCAAACTGACCGGAGAAGAAGATGCTTGCATTAAAATTGCCAAAGGTGAAGGAATTGGTCAATCCCATATTCAATGTGGGAAGCGGGCTGTCTCCCGTAAATACCTGGACATCACCGTTTGGATATAAAGAGACACCCTCTGAATCATACCCACCAAACTCCCTTAGGAAGTAGGCGTAGAGGGATTGGCCATCCGCAATACGTTGTGCAAACGCACCCGTCAATCCTTGGCCGTTAATGCGGCCGGTATTGATCAAACAATTACAGTTTTCAACTACATTGTCGTTGTAGGCTGCATTGGCGTTTATGTTCCAACTAAAGTTCGATTTATCAACCGCAACAATATTGAGGCCTAGCTCGATCCCCTGATTGATCACATCAGCGTCTAAATTTGTCCAAACGAAGGGCTGAACTGCCGGTTGTGCTGCGGTAACCTGAATGAGCAAATCATTCGTGTTCTTATAATAGTAATCAAGAGAGCCTGAAATCCTGTTATTAGAAAATCCAAAATCAATCCCGACGTTGATCTGAGAGGTGGCCTCCCACTTTAAGTCTGGATTGGCAAAAGCGACAGTACCTAGGCCCCCTCCATTAATGTTTGTTCCGCCATTGTCAATGTCATAACCCCCATAGCGTTGTCGTTCCGTGAAGAGATTATGAGGAATCTCTTGATTGCCTGTTAAGCCCCATCCGACCCTCACTGCAAGATCCGAAAAAACGTCTGGGATAAAGCTTTCCTGAATCAACCTCCACTTTCCGGCGAAGGAAGGGAAGTAGCCATATTTGTTGCCAGGACCAAATTTTGTAGACCCATCCACTCGCAGCGTACCCGTGAGGAGAAATCGCTCACTGATGTTTAGATTGACTCTTCCAAAATACGATTGTAATTCATCAATGGTTCGGAAGGAATTGGTTCCCGCAGAGTTCTCTGCCGCTGAAACATTATTCACCATTACATCCAGATCGCTGGTTCGAAACTGCGAGTATTGAAGACCTTTGCCACTTCGATCAAATTCTTGATAGGAATACCCAAGCAGACCCGTAAAACCAATGCTTCCAAAGGACTTTGTATAGGTGAAGAAATTTTCCCAGAGTTTGTTGCTGACCGAAATGTCATCAATTGATAGACGCCCAATGTTTTCAATATCACCAACAACCAGATCCCGCGAGAATGCATCCGTTCTGGACGATACCGATTGGTCGAATCCAACCACCGTTTTGAAGCTAAGCCCATCAGTGATTTGATATTCAGCTGAAATGTTACCCAACGATCGCAATGTGTTGGTAAACATTTGAGACAGTTTAATCATGGCGAGTGGATTGGGTTCAACAATACCACCATCTTGATAAAAGGTTCCATCTGGGTTATAGACCGGCATAGTGGGGTTAGCCTTGATGATATTGCCGATCAGATCGCCACGAAATCCACTGTTGTCTGTATTTGGAACATTGTCGTCATGCGTATTGGCTACCGTAAACTGAGTAGAGATGGTCAATTTGTTATCCAGAAATTTTCGCTGTCCATTGAATCTTCCACTGATTCTTTGCAGTCCATTATCCTCGATAATGCCTTCCTGATCAAAGTAAGACATGGAAAAGCGATAATTGCCTAGTTCATTACCACTACCAAAGGAGAGGTTGTGGCTGTGTGTGACTCCTGTTCTGAACAATTCATCCTGCCAGTCGGTATTGCCACCTGCATCAAGGGAGGCTGCAGCGGAAGCCCCATTGAAGTCGGTATATGCATCCAAAAACTCATCCCTTGACAGGAGGTCATAACGATTGGATATGTTAGAAAAGCCTATGGAGTAGTCGTAATCGAGTACTCCTGAACCTTGAGACCCGCTCTTTGTCGTGATGATTACCACTCCGTTTGCTCCTCGAGATCCGTAGATGGCCGTCGCCGAGGCATCCTTTAGAATGTCGATGGATACAATATCATTGGGATTCAGAAAATTGAGCGGGTTCTTTGCTGCTGTGCGGCCTAATCCTTCTGCATTTCCGGTTGCTGAAGTCTCATCGCCACTCAATGGCACCCCATCAACCACAAAGAGCGGATTGTTGTTGCTTCGCACAGAAGAGGTACCTCTAATTCGGACATTCATGCCTGCCCCTGGTTCTCCTGACGCAGATGTGATTTGTACCCCAGGTGCACGACCTTGTAAGAGTTGTTCGGGAGAAGTGATTACTCCCGCATTAAAATCTTCCTCCGTAACCGACGTCACTGCTCCTGTGAGGTCGGATTTCTTGACAGTACCGTATCCAACTACCACGATTTCATCTAGAGCCGTTCCGGCACTTAGTGAGACGTCGATGGTAGACTGCCCAGCGATATCCACCTCCAACTCCGAATACCCAGTGTAGGATATGACAAGAGTATTGGCGCCATCTGGCACCGAGACGGAGTAGGAACCGTCGAAATCTGTGATAGTGCCCGTCGTAGTACCCTTCACCAGGACATTGGCTCCAATGAGGGGTTCCCCATTCTCCGAGTCGGTGACCACTCCGGTGACAGTCGACTGTGACCAGACCACTCCAGCCGTGAGACTGAAGACCATACAGACCACTAATTGTCCGATCTGTCTAATAGTTGATGTAGACTTCATTAACAATGTAATTTTTAGTAATTAAAAGCAGAGCTTAACACGACCCCTTGTAAAGTAGATCGCATCAAATGTTTACGCAATGTTAAGTTTCTATCACCATCTTTACTAGTAAAAGTTCTCCGAATGATGTAATATGCACTGCATAGAGTGTCGAAGTAATATCAGCAACTTAAGTGTCAGATAATCAATATTATATCTAGATAATTGTGCTGACCTAGCTCCTCTTTGTAATATATTTGTAATACCATTTTCCATGTAAATTTAGCATACCTTGACGTCGAATTGTTGATAACAACGCTGGCTCAAATCGTACATAACCTGGTTGCCCAAACACTCACTCATGCAGGAGTTTTCGCTTAGTACGTTGGATCTTTCGATCATGATCCTCTATGGCATTCTGATCGTTGGGTACGGACTTTACCACGCAAAGAGAAAGGATTCTGAAGAGTACTTTCTAGCCGGGCGGAATATGATCTGGCCCATTGTGGGTATCTCCTTGTTTGCAGCCAATATTTCGAGCTCAACCTTGGTCGGTTTGGCAGGAGATGCATTTAAGACCAATACCCACGTCTTTAATTATGAATGGCTGGCTTCGGTTATCCTAATTTTCTTTGCCATCTTTTTTCTGCCTTTTTATCTCCGATCTAAGGTGTATACGATGCCGGAATTCTTAGAACGTAGATACGATAGTAGATCTCGGTACTTTTTTTCCGCAATCACCATCATTGGTAATGTACTCATTGATACAGCGGCCGGATTATATGTAGGTACGATTGTGCTCAAGCTCATGTTTCCTGCTTTGGATTCTTGGGTGATCATCATTATTCTGGCTGTCACAGCAGCAGCATATACAGTTCCCGGCGGACTAAATTCGGTCATCATGACTGAGGTTATTCAAGCCATTTTATTGGTGATCGGATCGATCATACTGACTTGGTTTGCTTTTAAAGAGGTTGGCGGTTGGTCGGGGATGATTGCAGGCCTAGATAGCATGGCTGCGGCTGGTGAGTTTGTTAACGAAGCAAGTGGCATTCGACTCCAAAGTGCTGAAGAAGTTCTGAGCCTGGTACGACCAGCCAACGATGAATTTATGCCTTGGACAGGTCTATTGCTCGGAGCGCCCATACTTGGATTTTATTTCTGGGCCAATAACCAATTCATGGTGCAGCGAGTCTTGGGGGCACGTGATCTAAATCATGGTCGATGGGGGGCTCTTTTTGCAGGCTTCCTCAAATTGCCGGTGATTTTCTTTATGGTGTTGCCAGGTACATTGGCGATCATCCTGTTTTCGGATCTGGACTTGAGCTATCTCAACTATGGATTGCCCGATGGCAGCATATGCACCAATCTTAAGGACTGCCCCAACATGAC
>JAHQVP010000104.1 GCA_019634275.1 Saprospiraceae bacterium | reverse complement strand
GTCAACCCTAGTTCTGCAAAAGCAGAGCATTACAGCCAGTTTGTCCCTTGCCCACACCCCCGAGACAGGAGGGCACGTCTACCGGTTTCGTCATCTCACAGTATCAAAATAAACATCAAACCTTTTTCTCGATATGACAAATGTAATATAGTCACGTAAATAATGCAAGGTTTTTATAAAAAAATTACTTTGATTGAAAATATTCAAAATTATAAGCACAATTTTGATGATTGTTCAAAAAGACCATTCTTTCAGCCAATGGTTTTAAGGGGATTGCATCATCATGCCCTGCCCGATGATATATTTGCATTTAGATTTTCTTGTACTATGAACCGTTGCTTAGTGAATAATCTTCTCTCCCTTCTTGTTTTGCTCTGGATGTTGCTTCAAACTTCTTGTTCTGCGGTCATTTCCTCTGAGGTGTCTCGGCCGAATGCTCCTTCATGGAGAGGGTTGTCTTTTGTAGCTCCCCCTGAACCTTTTGCACAGAACCCCATGCCAGCAGTGCTGAGTGTACATGCCAATTGCATCGCGGTCATTCCATATGGCTATACCAATCTCGGACAGACGACGGTTCGCTTCAATATGAAGAATCGGCAATGGTGGGGTGAAAGAGAAGAAGGAGTGGAAAGGACCATCGCGTTGGCAAAGGAGTCTGGCATACGCGTCATGTTGAAGCCCCAGGTGTGGGGACACAATTTGTGGACGGGAGATTTGGACTTTCAGACCGAAGCGGAATGGGAATCATGGCAAAACGACTACCGAAGGTACATTCTGTTTTATGCTTCATTGGCGGAAAGAATGGAAGTGGACCTTTTCTGTATTGGTACAGAGTTCAAGATTGCAGCAGTCAAACGAGAAGATTTCTGGCGCTCCTTGATTGCAGAGGTTAAGCAGGTGTACGCGGGAAGAATTACTTATGCCTCGAATTGGGACCATTATCAAAATATTCCTTTTTGGGATGCACTTGATGTCATTGGCATCAACGCATACTTTCCATTGTTGGATGCTCACACGCCGGCCATCAATGACCTCCTCAAATCATGGCAACCCTGGCTTGAGGAGATTGATGCGTTTCACAAGGCAGTGGATCGACCCATTGTCTTCACCGAGTTTGGCTATCTAAGTGTGGATGGCTGTGCGCACAAAACATGGGAGCTCGAAGATCGAGTTACCTCTACGCCCATCAATCAGAAGGCTCAAGCAAATGCGCTCTCCGCACTCTTTGAGGCTTTGGAATCCAGATTCTACTGGGAAGGAGGGTTTATCTGGAAGTGGTTTCCCAACATGCGGGGACATGAAGGATATCCCGAACGTGACTACACACCGCAGGGCAAACTGGGAGAGGCGGTCTTACGAGACTGGTATCTGAGGTGGGGCCAGTAATGCTTCTTCGTACCCATAGACCAGAATAAAATCATGGGTAATGGCATAGCGACACATTACGGTCGTTTGGTGATCGGGCATCTCGATTCTACCCAGTATGGTCTTCGTCTCCAAGTCTAAAGGGGAGAGCGCTAAATGGCGTCTAAACTCGACTCGTCCTCGACCGTAAATCTTATAAAGGGTTTCTTTTGCCCCCCAGTATACGTGCAATTGTTCGACGGTCATGGGGTCGTGGTACGCAAGCTCTGTAGAATTAAGAAACTTGTGGGCAATGCGCGTAATCTTATCCACTGGACGCTGAATGTCGACCCCAACAGGTTGGGCGGAAATGGCCAAGGCAGCATATCCTGTGGTATGACTTAATGAAACCTGGATGTGGGCATGGTCCTGGAGATAAGGTTTGCCAAAGTCGTCCTTTAGCAGCGTGGAATTAAGGTCGTCGGGAAGAACATCAACCAGCAGCATTCGACTGGCCAGCCATTCCAATCGCCTCTTGCCCTTAAGATGAGCAATCGAAGAAGGGGTCAGTCCGAGGCGATCGAGAAAATAGGGTTCTTCTTCTGTGATTTGCCATACTGCCAGTTGAACGGAATCTTCTTTCTGATTAAACAATATCGGCACGCCATTGTAGCTTTACTGATACAAAGAACCTAAAAATTTAAGAGGGCTGGGCCTGCAGAGAAATGAAGCTGTCCGTAGAGAAGTCAGGAGTAAGGATGGGACATACGGCTGCTGTGTATTGCCTTGAGCACTTTGATGATGAATCTTTTTTATCTGCAGGTGGGGATGGGTTGATTGTCCGATGGCATTACCAGGATGAGGAAGATGGGCGTGCCCTTGCCAAGATCGAGGAGCAAATCTTCAGTTTGCTTTATGTAGCAGAGCATAATCTGGTCGTCTGTGGTGCATTCTCCGGCCATCTCTATTTTGTTGACCTGGCACATCCAGAGGAGCCTCGCCGATTTGAGTTTCATCAAAAAGGGGTATACAGTCTGGCTTACGTGGATGGAAAAATCGTGGCGGGTGGGGGCGATGGTAAGGTCAGCTTTTGGAATCCCCTTACGTTGCGGATCGAGGAGTCCATTGCCATTAGTCATGAGGCCATACGATGCATTTATTGCAATCCTCCCTCTGATGCTCTAATGCTTGGATGCAGCGATGCTGCCATTTACGAAGTGGATCGAGGCAATCGCTTGGTCCGCCAAGTGATGGCAGCAGCACATGATCCTTCGGTATTTACGGTACTGGCCGATGAGGTCTCCATGTGGAGCGGGGGAAGGGATGCCAAAATTCGGATCTGGTCTCGCGACCACGAGGGTTGGACTACTGACAAAGTGTTGGATGCTCATTGGTATACGGTGAATCAGCTGCTTTCGATCTGGGATAATAAATTAGTTGCCTCTGCTAGCCGCGACAAGACCCTCCGTCTTTGGGATCGATCCACGTTCCAGCCGATGTTGACCATTGACCGCATGCAACATCAAGGGCACGTAAACTCGGTCAATAGAATGCTGTGGCAGGAAGAATCACAATTCTTAGTCAGTGCAGGCGACGATCGACAGATCATCATCTGGCAGCTTTCTGCTTTGCGGTAGAAGAGTATCTTGCCGCCGCTTTATAAATTTGACCATTGCTCAGCCATGATACTATCGGACACACGCATTCTCGAAAAAATTGAAAGTCGCGAAATCGTCATCGAACCGTTCGACAGAAACTGTCTAGGGACCAACTCCTATGATGTCCATCTAGGAAAGTACCTGGCCGTCTATGACGCTGAGGTTCTGGATGCAAAAAAGCACAATCAGATCCGTGAAATCGTAATTCCTGATGAAGGATTCGTGCTGCAACCTGGCACCTTGTACCTGGGGGTCACCATTGAATATACCGAGACCCACTGTGCTGTTCCCTTTCTGGAAGGCAAGTCCAGTGTAGGCCGGTTGGGCATTGACATTCACGCTACAGCCGGCAAAGGAGATGTTGGGTTTTGCAACTGTTGGACCCTTGAAATTTCCTGCATCCACCCCGTAAGGGTGTATCATGGCATGCCCATTGGCCAACTTATCTACTTTGGTGTCGAGGGCGAAATCGAAGTGTACTATAACAAGAAGGCAAACGCAAAGTACAACGCACGCTCACTCAAGCCAGTGGAATCCATGATGTGGAAGAACTCATTTTGACTCGTGCGCGCCGATCCAGGCGAGTACCCCACCTTCTAGATTGCGAACGTTACCAAAACCCGCTTGCTGTAAGAGTCGCTGAGCCATGGCACTCCGTTTGCCTGATCGGCAATACACTACCACCTCGTCGTCTTTGGCATCATTTAGATTGGCAATGGAAGCCGGGAGGTCCCCTAACGGTATCAAGGTGCCGCCCAGATTAAACTCCGCATGCTCATATGATTCACGGACGTCAATAAGCGTAAAATCCTCGCTGGCGTCCAACTTTTTCTTCAATTCAAAGACATCTATATCCATCTTTATCAATAGCGTTATGTAGGTGATTTAACTGAAGTGCAAATTAACGGATGATTTGCACCTTTTTCTGCACAGATTTTCCGGTGGTTAGATCCACCAATCGGAGTATGTAAAGACCGGCAGACAGGTGATGGGTCTCCAGTTGTTTGCCAACGGCACCTTGCGAGATCATCTGCCCCTGTATGTTGTACCACTGATGGTGCAAATCTGAATAGGCATGTCGAATCTGCAGCACCTCATCTGCGGGGTTTGGAAAAACACGCACTTCCAAAGCAAGCACGTCTTCTGTAGAGGTGGAGATTATGGCCTCGTCGTCAAGTAGGGGTCTGATCATCAGTGCTCCCTTGATGGTTTGATTAGTCGTCCCGACATTGAGCCATTCGCCATCGTTGATGCGGAAGTAAATGAATTGGTTGGCATTGGGTCGATTCTTGTCAAGGCCTACGGAGAGATCTAAGTTGAGCGAGGTCTTGACCTGCTGCCATCCGATGTAGAATTTTCCAACCGGTATGTCCAGCGCTATCTTTTCTCCCTCCTCATCGAGCAGATTATAGGTAGTGTACCCCTGTAAGGTGTCGAAAAACTGGTCGGCATATAGGGGTTGCACGGATTCCTGGATAAACTCAGGCTCGTCGTCCAATTCGCCGATCCAGATGAGCAGATTGAAGCGAAGCTTGTCGGCATCTCCTTCTACCCGAGGAAAAAAGAATTGAACTCCTTGCAACTGATCCTCCACGTTGGCTTGATACTCTTGTACGATCGTGACGAGCCCAGTGTTGTTTTCGGCCTTTAAACCAGACTCTGCTGTACCGTCGTCATAAGCCATGTAGTTGTCAAAGGCATTGTCAAACGAAGTCTGATTGTTCCTTAGGAAGGCAGGGATGCCCTGATTTAACTCTCGATCCTGTTGGAAAACATAGGTGGTTGTGATGTTGAATACAGCATCTGAATTATCCAGTGCCTGCACGGCTGCAAGTACATCGCCCCTTTGAAGTGGATTGCGAAAATCATGTTGACCACCAGTCAGATTTCGTTGATTCTCCATGCCCGGTGCGATTTCAGAGGGAAGGAGCAGCCCCAAGTTGTCCAACAAAGCACGATCCGGGTTACTCCGACTAATGGACATGCGACTGGGGTTGGCATTATTGACTCCATTGAAATGGCTGTATAAACTTATGTCAAAGCTGTCACGCAATAAGGACTCCTCGAATCCCAGGAAGTGCCGATAAGGAATGGCCGTATAGTCACGCATGATGCCATTCGGCTGCTCTCGAAAAGCGATGTCTTCAAAATTGATTTCTGGTTCTATGTCACTGCTTACTTTGACATAGTCAATGTGCCACAGTTGTTGCAGTCCCAATTGCTGGGATCTGTTTCTAAAACGCAATTGGAAGTTGTTGCTGAGAAGTGAATCACCGATGGGAATTTTCACAAACTCAAAAGGGGGCGCCGGATCGAATCGGGTATGGCTGTCGGGAAGTCCTTCTTTGGACCAGATGCGACTCCAAGACCCATCCGGGGTCCTGACATCCAGTGCCAGAGAATCACGGGTTCGAGGTTTGATCCCAAATCCTCGTGGTTGATAGAAGAAACTGACGAAGACATTTTCTTCATCTCGAGCAGCTAGGAAATTAGAGGTTAATACGTCGGACCGACCTTCCAGACGCTCGTAGGGGCTTCCTGTGGCATCCAGTCCATCAAAAGTGGCGACACCAAGGCCCAGTGGTCGTTCGGCCAAGGAATTGTTAATGTAGACATGACGATCTAACCACAGTGTTGCATCAGGGTATGGCCCCCGATATGAAAAATCATCCACAAAAGGAATGGAGAGGGGCTGCTTGCTGGTCACGACCAATGTAAAGTCCTGGCATACGTCGAATGTATCACAGACTTCAAGGCAGATCTCATCCGACCCGAGGCTGCCCGTATTTCGATAGGTCATGCACAAGCCCTCGGTCCCGAGTTGACCATGTGCCAAAGGAATGCAGAGGGTGTAGACAGCGGAACCGATGCCTGCAATCTCCAGTTCGTCGGGACAAAATGTGAGGCTTTCATTGATGGGAACAAAAAGTTCTACTCGTGTTTGCAACATGCCCCTCTGATGAGAGACTGCTTTTGCCGGATTGTGGGCCAATGGGATTTCGGCCAACTGTGCTTGGAGGCAACAGACGGTGATTAAGGCAAGCAAACTTGTACAGAAAGTATTTCGCATGTTCGAGTACTTGGTCAATTCTGACAGCCTTCAGGAAGTTGTGCAGATAAAAAGAGGGTGATCGTGTCCCCCATGCTCACTCCGCGAGCGGCTGATGGCTCTTGTCTCCAGATAAACGAAGATCCCTTGTCGCGAATTTCATCGCCCATGACGGATTCGCCAATCACCAGATTCAGGGTCTGCAACTGAAAGGCCGCTTCATCATACTGTTTACAGGTAAGATCTGGCATGGTAAGCTGTCCTCCGGTAGTTTTGGAGAGAACGACCTCGAGGGTGCCTCCCTTGTCTACCATGACCTGATCTTTTCGACTCTTGGCATCTATGATGGTCTGGCCTTCGTAGCGCACCTCCAGAATATGATTGGGGGCACCTCGATCAAAAGCATAGTCAACGACTTTGGTGTCAATCTGGAAGGCTTGCTTCAGTTCTTTTCTCTTTCGTTCGTAATCTTTGCCATAGAGGATCGGCAGTCTACGGACAGGTACCTGTTCAGTTTCCCCTTTCGTAATGGTGACATAAATGGTTCGGTCTTCTTTGACCTTGGAGCCTGCCTTGGGGTTTTGGTTGAGGATTTGCCCCCCGGGCTGTCCCACCATGAATACCGAATCAAGCACCACCATGGTGAAGCTGCGTTTCTTGGCGTCTTCCATGGCTTCCGTGATCGACATGTCCACATAGTTGTCCAGCGCTATCGACTGGCCATGATTGGTGTACCATCGCAGCCAAAGGGCGGTAAGGAGTACAAATCCAAGGAGGGCCAAAGCGATCAGCGCAGCATGCTTCAATATATGCTTCACGACAGGAGATCAACTTGGGTAAGGGAAAAACTAGGCAGACACATAGTCAATGGCTAAATATTTAATGACCTAAAATTAAAAGATTTGCAACCTTGTGAGCACTCCTCGACTAACTTTGCTTTATGGACGAAAATCCAGCGCCTCCTAATCGGGAAATCCTACGACTAGCCATACCTAACATCTTGAGTAACGTCTCGGTTCCCCTACTTAGTACCGTGGATACGCTCCTTATGGGGCAGTTGTCTGCGCTGCACTTAGGAGCGGTAGGCCTGGGATCGATGATCTTTAATTTTATCTATTGGAACTTTGGCTTCCTCCGTATGGGCACGACCGGCTTAACGGCGCAGGCATATGGAGCTCAATCCGCCGAAGAAATTCGGTATGTATTGGGACGCGCCCTGATGGTTTCTTGCTCCTTGGCATTGTTGATTGTCTTGCTACAGGCTCCATTGGCCGATCTTGCAACCAACCTCATGCAGGTTCATGATGATCAGGATCAGTTCGTCAGAAGTTACTTCGATATCCGAATTTGGGCTGCTCCTGCTACCCTAGCCATCTATGTTCTGACCGGCTGGCTTTTTGGAATGCAGAACAGCGTTTACCCTTTGATCATCACCATAGTGATAAACGTGGCCAATATCATTTTGAGCTATCTGATGGTCATGATTTGGGATATGGAAATTGCAGGGGTGGCGTGGAGTACGGTCATTGCACAATACGTGGGCGTTGTCCTTTGCCTGATTTTGATGTGGCGACGGTATCGCATCTATTTGACACTCTGGAAATGGCCGGATCTGATGGAATTAAAAGCGCTCAAAACTTTCTTTCGGGTCAATGGCGATCTTTTTATACGCACCGTCTGCCTCACCTTTGTATTTGCTTTTTTTTACAGCGAGTCTTCGGCACTTGGGGCCACACTTTTGGCTGTCAATGTGATTCTCCTGCAGTTGGTCAACTGGGCTTCTTACGGCATTGACGGATTTGCTTTTGCTGCCGAAAGTGTGGTAGGCAAGTACCATGGTGCAGCTGATGGCGGCATGGTCCACAAGATGATCAGACTCACATTGTTATGGGGCTTTGCACTGGGCTTGGTCTTCACCTTGATATACGCCATGGCCGGCGACATGCTGGTCCACGTCTTTAGCGAAGATCAACTTGTGCTGAGTGCCACCGAAAAGTATCTGTGGTATGCCATTGCATTCCCCGTAGCAGGTTTCTTATGCTACATATGGGATGGCATATACATCGGTCTTACTGCGTCAAAATCCATGCGCAATACCATGGTCATTGCGCTGGCTATTTTCTTCGTGATGTATCATTTTTTGCCTATTGGACAGCCCAATCATCTGCTCTGGACAGCACTGATTGTATTTCTGCTCTTTAGGGGTCTGGTACAGACTTTTTGGTATGTGTGGAAGAGAGGGGCGATTCGCTAGGGCTCTTTCTCTGAACAGATTGCGTATGTCCCGGAAACGCGACCAACCGTTGGGAAAAAAATGAGGCCGAGTGCTTGACTGTTTTGGTCGGAAACCCTATCATATGGAGAATAACCCATATGTTTGTATGGACTCAGATTTGGAATCACGCGAACGCTCAGATCCAATTTTCCAGTACCTGATGTCCTCTTTTGATCGCCATTTTCTGAATCCTTCATCTTAGTCCGCTTCGATATGCCTGATTTTCTTCACCTTCATTGCCACACGCAGTTCTCTCTATTGGATGGCGCATGCAAGATTGATACCCTTATGGACAAAGCGGTTGCGGATGGACATAAGGGCGTGGCACTGACCGATCACGGCAACATGTTCGGGGCCTTCAAATTTGTAAATGCCGCCAACAAACGAGGCATCAAACCGATAGTTGGGTGTGAGTTCTATCTGGTGGCAGACCGCCATCGCAAGTCATTTTCGCGCAGTAAGGGAGAGAAGGATCGGCGATACCATCAATTGCTGCTTGCTAAGAATGAAAAGGGTTATCGAAATCTGTCCAAGCTCTGTTCTTTAGGATTCATTGAGGGCAAGTATGGCGAATACCCACGAATCGATAAGGAGCTTCTGGTCCAATACCACGAAGGGTTAGTGGCAACAAGTTGCTGCCTGGCAGCAGAGATCCCTTCCGCTATTGCGGATGGAGATGTAGAGAAGGCAGAAGAACACCTGCGATGGTGGCTGGATCTCTTTGGAGAAGACTACTATATCGAGCTGCAACGCCATAGAGGACTTGAGAAAATCAATGCCAGAGGCATTTCGCAAGAAGAGATCAATCAAACATTATTGGAGCTTGCTAAAAAATACAATGTCAAGACCATTGCCACCAACGACGCTCATTATGTAGAAGAGGAGGACTGGAAAGCACATGATATCCTGCTATGCATAAACACAGGCAGTAAAATTCAGGACGAACAGCGATTTAAATTCAGCAGTTCCGACTATTTCTTTAAGACGAAGTCCGAAATGGGCCAGCTTTTCGCTGATGTTCCTGAGGCATTGGACAACACACTGGAGATCTTCGATAAGATCGATCCCCTAGAACTCAAACGGGATGTCCTACTGCCCAATTTCCCGCTTCCGGAAAAATTCAGTACGCAAGATGATTTCCTTCGACACTTGACTTTTGAGGGGGCCAAGGTCCGCTATGGTAGCATTACGGCTGAGATTGAACAGCGGCTAAATTTTGAGTTGGATGTCATCCGTCAATCGGGATATCCAGGTTACTTCCTCATTGTGCAGGATTTTACCAGCACTGCTCGTGATATGGGAGTCAGTGTGGGACCGGGTAGGGGGTCTGCTGCTGGATCAGCCGTGGCTTATTGTCTTGGCATCACGAATGTTGATCCCATCAAGTACAACCTGCTGTTTGAGCGATTTCTAAACCCTGAGCGTATATCTATGCCGGATATCGACATTGATTTCGATGATGAAGGCCGTGGCAAAGTGATTGACTATGTCATCGAAAAGTACGGGCGCAATCAGGTGGCACAGATCATCACCTACGGGTCGATGGCGGCCAAGAGTTCGATCCGGGATGTAGGACGCGTCATGGATGTTGACCTGGGAGAAGTCGACCGGATCACCAAGACCTTTCCAACGCACTTGGGGGCAAGTCTGGCTAAAGTACTGGCCAAATCAAAGGTGGACCCAGGACTGGCCTCTGCCATGAATAGCGAGGACCTTGAAAAGGCAGAAAAGATTCGCAAAATGTCAAAGGAAGACTCCCTGGCAGGTCAAACGTTACGCACAGCAGTGGAGTTGGAAGGAAACATTCGCAATACAGGGATCCATGCCTGTGGGGTGATCATTACGCCGGGGGACATCTCCGACTATGTGCCGGTGGCGACCGCCAAAGACTCTGACTTGTTGGTGACTCAGTTTGACAACAGCGTGGTAGAGGATGCGGGACTGTTGAAAATGGATTTCCTGGGGCTGCGCACCTTGAGTATCATTAAGGATGCCATTGCCTTGATCAAGGAGCGCCATGGCATATCGATTGATCCCGATGAGATTCCACTCGATGACCCGGAGACGTATACCTTATTTGAGCGCGGAGATACGATCGGCATATTTCAGTATGAGTCGCCGGGCATGCAAAAGCACTTGCGAAACCTTAAGCCGAACAAATTCGAGGACCTGATTGCGATGAATGCGCTCTATCGCCCGGGCCCCATGCAGTACATACCAAATTTTATTGCGCGCAAGCATGGTACAGAGGCCATTGAGTATGACCTGCCCATTATGCAGGACATTCTTCAGGAGACCTATGGCATTACCGTGTACCAGGAGCAGGTCATGTTGCTTTCGCAGCAATTGGCGGGATTTTCCAAAGGACAGGCTGATGCGCTGAGGAAAGGCATGGGCAAAAAGAAGAAGAAAATCATTGATGAACTTTGGCCTCTGTTTCTGGAGGGGTGCCTCAAGAACGATCATCCGCAACCCGTCATTGAGAAAATCTGGAATGACTGGCAAGCCTTCGCCTCCTATGCGTTTAATAAGTCGCATTCAACTTGCTATGCATTGGTCGCTTTTCAGACGGCCTATCTGAAGGCCCACTATCCTGCCGAATTTATGGCTTCTGTTTTGACCCATAACAGCAGTGACATCGGCAAGATCAATTTCTTCTTACGCGAGTGCAAAAAGCAAAGTCTGGATGTCCTTATACCCGATGTAAATGAGAGCGGTCACAACTTTACAGTCAATAACGAGGGTCAAATACGCATCGGTTTGTCCGGGATGAAAAACGTGGGCAGCACTGCAGTAGAAGAGTTGATTAGAGAAAGGGAGGATGCGGGTGCATTTACCTCACTTCTGGACATTGTGCGTAGAACAAATCTGCGCATGGTTAACAAGAAGTGTCTGGAAAACCTAGCCTTGGGAGGAGCCTTTGACTGTTTTCATGACGTGCAAAGGGAGCAGTATTTTACCCGGTCCGATCGCTATGACACCTTTATCGAACATGCCATTCGATATG
>JAHQVP010000103.1 GCA_019634275.1 Saprospiraceae bacterium | reverse complement strand
GCATTTCTAAGATAGTTGCGCTCCATAAGCTCGGCATCATAATTGGGTGGCGCCTCCAGGTAGGGCCCGTAACGGGATATATCGATGGGCGAGCGCAAATTCGTGTGTCCATCCTTGAGTAGATTGAGCATTTCTGACATGATCTCAAAGAGTTGATCACCAGACATCTGATCGCTGATTCTTGGGCGATAGTCTGTATATACTTGGTTCCAATTGATCCCCTTGAAATCAAAAAGTGCATAGCGTTCTTCAAAATTTTGCCACAGGTATTCGAAATTTGCTACCGGATCGTTGGGTTGGTCTTCTTCAAAGAAGGCTTCTTCACAACCGATAAGGACTGCGAATCCGACCAACACGTACAAGAACTTTTTGTGCATTATAAATGGGTGAATAGGGTTAGCAAAAAGGAGTGACTTGCTGCCCTTACCCGTAGGGGATCAGGAAGGGTATAATAGTCCCAGCCGTATGCCAGTCGCAAACGATTGCTGCTGCGCATTAAGAGGGTGATGCCTACTTCGGTAGTGACCCGGGGGAGGCGATTGATGCTGCCCCAGCCACTGTTTTCAGTCGATGCGACCGAATGGAGAAAATCCCGTTCGTGATCCAAAAAATCAGGAACCCCGCTGAATTCCGGCCTCATGGTATAGGCCAGCAGCGGGATTTCTATCTGGAACGACGAGATGAATTTCTTTCGCTTTGTTTGCAGTCTGCGCTCGATTTGTGTGACCAAGGCAAGGGGCACCAATGCTCCATCATAGTTGATAGCACTATTGTCCCAACGTTCTGAATAGCGCGCATTGATCATTGCATAGGCTGCTGGCCCCGCCCTGAGCTTCCAGGGTGAAGCAAGTCCGAATACGTCATGCAAGAATTGATACCGCATCGTGCCCCAATACATGCTGGCAGTCGGGGCCTTAAATCTAGCGCCTAACCCAGCCTCCGGAACGGGTTCTGTTTGAATGCGGCCGAAACACAGCAACATGCTGAAATCCTGAGTTGATCGAGGCCTTTCTCTTTTGTATCCAAGACCATAGCTCAGATTGGTGCCTTGGTAACGCACAGGCATGACCAAGTGATCTCTGACTTTCATGTGGAATAGTCCTAAAGACAGCCCAACAAACGATTCTGGACCAAGTATGGTGTCCTGAGCATGGATATGACATGGTTTCGCGAAAGCAGCAAGCACAAATAGCGAAAGAAGTAGTGGTAGTTTTAACATCGACTTGTAGGACGTCTGCCGCTCTCAAAAAGTTTCGGAGCACTTGTGATTAATTCGAGTCAGATAGTAGGTTCTTTCTCAAAAAGATCACAATTTCCTCGCCTTGCATAGGTGCAGATCAGATCCTTCAGAACATCCTATCCTTATCAGAAGATCCGTCTTTTTCAGTTTATGGAGTGTATGGCCTAGATCGGAAGTAGGTAAGGACGTGATGATGAGTGTGGCCAGATCAAGCATTGACGATTAAGCGAGTTTGTGCGAGGTCAAGCCTTTTTGAATCATTTGTTAGCGTACAAGCAGCACCGTGCCACTGCGTACTTCCACACTGTCGTCAAGAAGCCGCAAGGTAGCCGTATAGAGATACGTGTCTATGCCTGCGGGTTGCCCGGCAATTTGCCCATCCCATCCTCTTTGTTCAGCACCCAAAGGAATATTTTCTTCTTGAAATACGAGCGATCCCCAACGATCGAAAATCTGTAAGGATTCAATCTCTCGCACTGCCAGCCCTGAAGCGGCCAGCATAAAGAAATCATTGCTACCATCTCCATTGGGGCTAAACGCATTGGGTGCAAAAACGCGGAGGGTGCGATCGACCTCGATGCGAAGGGTGTCGTTGCTCTGACAGCCTTCTTCGCTGATGGCTTGGATCATGTACGCGATATTTTCTATGCCCACAATTTGAACTTGCTCACAATCGGCACAATCAATGTAGAGTGGGGGAGACCATTCTATGGTCTGGATGGGAAAGTTAGCTTGAGCTGCCCTTATGATCGGTTGACCGAGTCTCAAGGTTGTGTCGGGGCCTACATCAATGCGAAATGGTTCCGGATCGAGCAGCGCGATGGTCACCTCAGCACTACAACGATAGCGATCCAATACGCGAAGCAGGTACTGTCCTGCCGGGAGTGGATTTGCCACTTCTGGATCAACGACAAGGTCATCCAGGAGGTATGTATAAGGTGCTACGCTGCCGCTGGCCAGCAAGGGGATGACCTGACCGGATGTATCGCCCACACAGCGTGGATCAACCTTTTCAAAATCGATCCCAATACCTGGATCCTGTACATGGTGCAAGGTCAGCGTAACAATGCTGTCGCAATTGCGAGAAGAGATTAAGTTTGCGGTGTGCGTGCCCGGAGAGGTGATGAGGTCGGACCCTAAGGGATATGTCTCGCCTTCGCAGATGGTATCCGTAATATCGTGCCGGATGGGGAGCACCTCGATCTCGAGTTCATCAGATATCGTCCTGCATTTAAAATTTTGCAGGTTAGCGATGTTTGGGGCAGCCAGATAGCGGTATCGGTACGTCCCCGGTCGAAAATCACTATGAATAATCCCGACATTATTGGACTGTAGCAAGTCTTCCCAGGAAGCCCCTCTATCCCTGCTTAATTGCCATTGTATCTCGTATCCACTATTGCCTAAATCTGCGGTAAAGGTGATGTCTCGATTGTCATTTTCACAAAGGAAGATGGTTTCTGTGGCGTCATATTCGATGAAGGCATTGGGTCCACACGCGCGAAACGAAATGTTGTCTAGTGCGAGATCATTGCCGATCCCGCCCGGAGCATTGTTTCGTAGCTCCAGCGTCATCTCAGTAGTGCCGGGAGGAGTGCGAAACGTAAATCCGTATCGATTCCATTGTTCATTTTGGGGAATGGATCCCGTAGAGAATAGTGCGACGCCGTCAAGAATAAAATCTACCGAGGGGAGAATATGATTCGGTACGGTGCGCCCGACCACATTGATGATGTCTGCACTGAATTCATAGAGCGTGTTTTCGCATAAATCGGATACCACTTCTGAGTAAAATACACCGGGCGAAAAGTCAGCATTTACCACCATCATATAACCGTTGGGATCTGGACTATTGTCTCCTATTCGAATCCAGGTCTGGTACAAGTTTTCCCAGGCTCCGGTATTGTTGGTGATCGTGTAGAGGCCATCGGATGGTGGTCCAGTGCGGGTATATTGGTATCCCGGCGCGATATTGGGATCTTGACTAGGAATATTGTCCATGCCACTGCCAAAACTGCCTCGAACGAAAATGTTATCGCCCAGACTGCCTTCACATTGCTGTCCGTATCCCTGCAGCGACAAGCACATCAAAGCAAGTGCAACAAATGTTTTCACTAGTTAAAGATGCGAATAATCGGATTTTAGCTGCCTGCTCGATGGACAAAACATAGTGCAATACGGAGACAGATTACCTTATCACTGCTTCTGTTGAGCAGCTGCCCCATTGCGAATTTGCCCAAGTTGCCCCCTGCATAAAAGAGAATCTGCAGAGAACGGATCGACATGTGATGCACAACACCCAGCGGGAGTTGGAAGCAAGACGTTTAACTTAGAGCTACCTTAACGCTCTTGTTAATGAGATTTGTTGGTTACGTATTGGGCGGAGCGCTGTGCCTATCTTCGGTATTGGTCTTCGCACAGCTGGAAGTGACTCCCATGGAGAATACGGAAAGGTTAATTCGAGATAACTTCATCAAGATTAGCCAGTGCATCGATGATGGCAATGTCAGCAATTTTAGGGCGATTGGAGATAAGAATGTGATCGGATCATTTTCGGGAGGGGAGGAGGTACTTGGTATGTCGGAGGGAATAGTATTTAGCACGGGATTTCTGGAGGACGTTTTGGGGCCGAATGATGAGACCGGAAGGACCGGAGTGACGGGTTCTCAGGTTGGGGAGCGTGACTTGAGGAAGGTCTCCCGAAGTGGTCAGATATATGACGCAGCAGGCATTGAATTTGACTTCATTCCGATCACAGATGTCGTGACGTTTAATTATTTATTTGCCTCAGAAGAATATTGCGAATACGTCGGCTCAGAATTTAATGATGTCTTTGGCTTCTTTGTCAGCGGTCCTGGCATCGATGGTGATTTTGAAAACAGTGCAGAAAATGTGGCCAAGATTCCCTTTACGGGCGAAGGAGTCACCATAAACAATGTCAATCATCGGGATAATGAAAACTACTTCGTAGCCAACTTTCTCCAGGGAGATGTTATGCAATGTGGAATCGAAAACTATCGTGAGCCTACGAAGAACATTCAATTTGATGGATATACGCGAAAGCTCACTGCTACCATCGAAGTGATCCCATGTCAAACCTATCACATCAAACTGGTAGTGGGAGATGTGTCGGATCAATTCTTGGATTCGGCCGTATTCTTGGAAGCCAATAGTTTTGATCTCGGTAAAATTCTAGAGACGAGTTTGCTTGTTGACGGAAAGCGGGACACGCTTGTTTATGAGGCCTGTCAGGAAGTGGAGCTGCTCTTCGAAGGCCCACTATTCAAGGGCTTTACAGAAGAAAAAAGATACAACTATGCCCTAGCGGGTTCGGCAACAGAGGGCCTTGATTATGTCCTGGGTGAGGGGGAGATTGTAATTCCTGCTGGCTTGAGAAGTACCTCCTTTGGAGTCGACATTCAGACAGATGATTTGACGGAAGGAACGGAGCGCTTGTATTTTATTGTCGAGTTTCCTACCTGTGATTGCATCCGGAGAGACACCACCTTGCTCTATATCAGTGACCCTAATACGGGCTTCACTGCATCCTTTGATTCGATTCAGGCCTGTTTGCGGCAGGATATCCTGCTCAGTCCGATGCTCATGGATGGTGTAGGACCTTACAAGTACCACTGGAGTACGAACGATACAATGAGCTCCCTCCTGGTGGCTGTAGATGGCGAAAAAGACATCATGGTTGAAGTGCGAGATGCATGCGGTGGAGTAGACACGGCCCTTGCGGAAGTAAGGCTCCAGGAAGTTCCAGTGGCGGAGATTACTGGAGACGCTTTTTGGTGCAATCGAGAGGAGCCGCTGCTGCTTGACATTGCCCTGCCTGGCAACGCCCCCTGGACGTTGGAATACAGCATTGAAGGAGTCCCCCAACCCCCCATTGAGGAAATTCTCGAACCCAATTTCCAACTGCCTCTGAGCCGGCCAGGTGCATATCAGTTGCTGTCCTTCTCAGATGAGTATTGCACAGGACTCACATCAGGCAGTGTGTCGGTGGACGAACGGGTGATCCTCTATGACATAGCACCGGCCCCTACTACGTGTTTGATTATTGCAGATGGCTCGGCAGAGATCGCGATCATCGAAGGCATAGACGTGGAGATTTCATGGCAGGACCCCAACTTGACAGGGCTGGAAGTCAACAATCTGGAGGCAGGCCTCTATCCATTTGTTTTAGAGGACGCAGATGGCTGTAGATTTCTCGATTCCCTACAGATCGCTTCACGATCGGACGATGAAGCATGTCGTAATGCACTTGCCGAACGCATCTTTTTACCCACAGGTTTTACCCCGAATGCGGATGGTACCAATGATCAATTTTTTGTCTATCCTCCCAGCACTCTACCTGGTGAATTTAGTTACCGCATTTACAATCGGTGGGGGGGGATGGTATTTGAGACAGAACCTTTTCGAGCGGAGAACTATCGACAGCATGGATGGAATGGCAGTGGATATGGGCCAGCAGTCTATGTCGTCCATCTGCAACTGGATTTGCCCGACGGAAGTCAATTTTTTTTTGCAGGTGATTTAACGTTGCTCCGATGAGTTGATGAT